>JBMYXP010000017.1:0-23985 GCA_049608525.1 Winogradskyella sp. | reverse complement strand
GGGTTCAAAAAATAAGCATTAACTAAATTTATATACTCTTGTTTTGCCTCATCTTCACTAATATTTTGTATTTGAAACAGTGCGTTGGTTTTAAACGCATTTATAATGGGTTTTCGGCTATTAGGTCTTTCGTAATCGTTTGTGGCTTTTTTATAATAGGCATAAAGACGCAGCAAAAAATCGGCAGGAAATGGCTCTGTATGCGCATTTACTCTGTCCACAGATGCTGTAAATTCTTTATCTAATTTTTTAGAAATCATTTCAATTCTGCAATAATACTTTCGCCGCCACTTACCTTTTGGTTTAGTTGTACTTTAATAGCTGCATCTAGAGGTAAAAATAAATCTACTCGCGAGCCAAATTTTATAAAACCAGAATCTGAGCCTTGTTCTACGTTAGTATTTACTGTGGCATAATTAACAATACGTTTAGCCAATGCACCTGCAATTTGTCGGTATAAGACTTTGCCAAAAGTTTCATTTTCTACCACAACTGTAGTGCGCTCATTCTCTTCGCTCGCTTTTGGGTGCCAAGCCACTAAAAACTTTCCTGGATGGTATTTACTAAACGTTACATTACCGCCTATTGGGTAACGTGTTACGTGGACATTAATTGGAGACATAAATACAGATACCTGTATGCGTTTATCTTTAAAAACTTCGTTTTCAAAAACTTCCTCTATTACTACAACTTTTCCATCTACAGGGGATAATGCTTGTTTTGCATTAGGTTTTGTATGGCGCTTTGGGTTTCTAAAGAATTGAAGTATTAGTATAAAAAATAGTAAAACGGCAATCATTAAACTTTTTCTTATCCACTCATTACTAATGAAACCATCGATTAAAAAAAACGATGCAACAACAATAACTAATGTAAAAAATATAATTTTGTGACCTTCTTTATGAAACATAGCTTATAATTCTTAAAAATAAATATATAAATGGAGCTGCAAATATAATACTATCTAAGCGATCTAATAAACCACCATGACCAGGCATAATAACTCCACTATCTTTAACTTCTGCCTGACGTTTAAATTTTGATTCAATTAGATCTCCAATTGTGCCTATTACACTTACTATAATAGCTAGTATTAGCCAGTTTGTGGAGTTTAAAGTTGCGGTGTAAGAAGCTATAAAATAACTAGACATACAGGCAAAAAATAAACCACCCAAAAAGCCTTCAACTGTTTTTTTTGGGGAAATACTAGGAAATAATTTTTGTCTTCCAAAATTCTTTCCTACCAAGTACGCGGCGCTATCATTAACCCAAACCAATATAAATGCTCCTAAAAGATAAAGCGGTGTAAATGAATTTTCGTAATTAGCAATAAAAAGCATAAAAATGAAACCACTAGATAAATAGAGTGTTGTAATGATGTAGCGTTTAGATTTAAAAAGGGGTATTTTACTTTCTGCAAAAAGATCTTTTATTAAAATAAGATTAACAAATATAGTTAGTACTAGTAGTAATTGTAAGGCTTTATCACTAAAAAATACGGTTTGTTTATTAATACTTAATAGCCATAGTCCCGCAAATAAAACAACAAAAATTAGATACTGAATATAAGATTTTAATTTTATAAGATTGCTCAACTCAACTAAACTTAGCATGCCAAAAACGGCAAGTATTACTAGTACGCTTTCTTGAAAATAAAGAGAACCAATAAGTAATAAAACATATACGGTACCAGAAATGGCTCTTACAATAAATTCTTTCATAGTAATTATAAATCTTCTAATAATAGCAAATATAGATTTTTTGAGCTGCTACCGTAAGTTAAAAAGTTTTTATCTTCTGCAATTTTAAAATGTTTTATAGTGGTAATGTTTGTAGGAATAGTACTCTTGCTTTTTTGTTTAATACCCTTTAAGCCCTCGCTTATAGTCTTAACAAATTGACTTGTAGTAGCATAGATAATAAAGTTATCTGGTAAATTCTTTAATTTTTCTTCTGCAATTTGGTTAGATGAAATTAATAATGATCCATCATCTGCAATTAAATATTCGCAAGTTGATAGGAAGAATGTACTTTCTGAGGGTTTTCTAGAAACATTAAGGTTAAATTTTTTAAAGAACGCATTTAAATTGTCATTAATTAAAAATACGTTTTTATGCTGCCATTGGTTTTCTGCTAAAATTAAAGAGAAACTCTCTTTTATTTCGGCAATAGTTTCGCAGTATAGAAATTTACCGCCATTGGCTTTAAAGTTTATTGTAAATTTTTCATCAATAGGTAGCTCCACATCTGGCAAGTATTTGCCACGTTCGATATTAGGGGTGTTATCTTTGGTTTTAGTTGTTTTATTACCAAAAAATTTACTAAATAAGCTCATTTCAATAGTTGCTATTACTAGTAATGTTGTGTGTAAGTATCAAATATAAAAAAACTTAAATTAACATAATGTCAATTTAAGTTTTTTATAGGAAGTTTACAGTACGCTTTTATGCGTTTTCGGTAGAAGTTATTGGGGTCTCAAAAACACGTTTTCCAAATATTTTTTCAAGATTATCTTTAAAAATAACTTCTTTATCTAATAATACCTCTGCTAATTCGGTAAGCTTATCTTTATGTAATTCTAATAATTCAATAGCGCGCTTGTATTGCTTTTCTATTATGTCTGAAATTTCTTTATCAATAAGCTCTGCGGTTTGCTCACTATATGGTTTTGTAAAACCATATTCAGACTGGCCAGAAGAGTCATAATACGTTAAATTACCAACTTTATCGCTAAGTCCATAAATAGTTACCATAGCACGTGCTTGTTTCGTAACTTTTTCTAAATCACTTAAAGCGCCAGTAGAAATTTCATTAAAAATCACTTTTTCAGCAGCTCTACCACCAAGTGCAGCACACATTTCGTCTAGCATTTGTTGTGGTCTAACAATTAGTCGTTCTTCTGGTAAATACCATGCTGCACCTAGAGATTTACCTCTTGGTACAATGGTTACTTTTACTAATGGTGCCGCATGTTCTAACATCCAACTTACAGTAGCGTGGCCAGCTTCATGGAAGGCTACAGCACGTTTTTCGCTTGGTGTTATAATTTTGTTTTTCTTTTCTAAACCACCCACAATACGGTCAACAGCATCTAAGAAATCTTGTTTGTCAACCCCTTTTTTACCACTTCTGGCAGCGATTAATGCAGCTTCATTACACACATTTGCAATATCTGCACCCGAAAAACCTGGGGTTTGTTTTGCTAAGAAATCAACATCTAAAGTAGCTTCTTTTTTTAACGGACGTAAATGCACTTCAAAAATTTCTTTTCGTTCTCTAACATCTGGAAGATCTACATAAATTTGGCGATCAAAACGGCCAGCTCGCATTAATGCACTGTCTAAAACATCTGCTCTGTTGGTTGCTGCCAAAACAATAACATTACTATCACTACCAAACCCATCCATTTCTGTTAATAATTGGTTTAGTGTGTTTTCGCGTTCATCGTTAGATCCAGACATGCTATTTTTACCTCTTGCTCTACCAATAGCGTCAATTTCATCTATAAAAATAATTGCAGGAGATTTTTCTTTTGCTTGTTTAAATAAATCTCTAACACGAGAGGCACCAACACCGACAAACATTTCTACAAAATCTGATCCCGATAGCGAAAAGAAAGGCACTTTAGCTTCGCCAGCAACAGCTTTTGCTAATAACGTTTTACCTGTTCCGGGTGGGCCAACTAATAATGCGCCCTTTGGTATTTTGCCACCTAATGCCGTGTATTTTTCAGGGAATTTTAAGAAATCTACAATTTCTTGTACTTCTTCTTTTGCGCCTTCTAAGCCTGCAACATCTTTAAATGATGTTTTGGTGTCTGTTTTTTCGTCAAAAAGTTTGGCTTTAGATTTGCCAATATTAAATAGCTGTCCGCCAGGACCACCACCAGCACCGCCAGACATGCGTCGCATAATAAAAATCCATACAGCAATAATTAATATAATAGGTAAAAAGAGACTTAATAACTCTCCAAACATGTTCGTTTCTGTAACAAAACCTACCGAGGTGTTTAAATTATGCTCGGCTTTTATTTTTTCTATGTCTTCTTGAAAAAGTTTTAAATCACCAAACTCAAAGGTGTAATTTGGTAAAGCAGAAACCGAAGGAAATATTGAGCTTGGTTTTGAGGCTTTGTGTATATCTTTTGTTTTTGCATCTTTGGTAAGATAAACCTTTGCTATTTTTTTATTGATAATTTCAATTTTGTCAACATCCCCATTTTGTAGGTAGTTAAAAAATTCTGTTGGTGTGGTTTGTTTACCATCTGAGTTTCCAAAACCTCCAGAAAATAGGTTTATAGAAATAAAGATAATGAGCACTGCTCCGTAAATCCAATACGGATTTATTTTTGGTTTTTTACTTAAGTTTTTATTGTCTTTTGCCATGCGTAGCGTTTGTCGTTTTAGTAACTAGTTTCTATTTGTGTGGTTTTAGCATCTCCCCATAGACTTTCTATATCGTAATAAGCTCTAATGTGTTTTTGAAACACATGTACTACAACATTTACATAGTCCATTAAAACCCATTCTGCATTATCAGAACCTTCAATATGCCAAGGTTTATCTTTTAAAGTTTTACTAACTTGCTTTTGAATGGAGCTAGTAATGGCATTAACTTGCGTATTAGAAGTTCCTTCGCAGATTATAAAGTAATCGCAAACGGTGTTTTCTATATCTCTTAGGTCTAAAATTGTAATGGCTTTTCCTTTTACATCTTCTATACCACTTATTACGGTTGTAATAAGTTGGTCTGCGCTAATTTTTTCTTTAGTCATTAAAATAAGTTAATTTTATGCAAAGTTATTATTTTTTTAGTTCTTGTAGGTTCTAATTATCATAAGAAAACTATAAAAAACGGTCATTTAAAATGCATATAATCAAACTTAATGCCATTAGCTCAACAAATGCTTATTTAAAAGCGTTAATATCGGATTCTACAGCTAAAGATTTTACGGTTGTTGTAGCTGAGTCTCAAACAAACGGTAGAGGGCAAATGGGAACATTGTGGCAAACCGAAACAGGTAAAAATCTAACAGTCAGTGTCTATAAAAAATTTTGTAATCTAAAAGTTGAACAACAATTTTATATTAGCATGGTAATTTCTGTTGCTATTTATAAAGCCTTACTGGTGTTTAATATTCCCAAATTATATATAAAATGGCCTAACGACATTTTGTCAGCAAATCAAAAAATTTGTGGTATTTTAATAGAAAATATAATTAAAGGCAATAGCTTAGAAGGTTCTATAATTGGTTTTGGGTTAAATGTAAACCAAAAGAATTTTGAAGCTTTACCAAAAGCATCTTCAATGTGTTTGCAAAGTGGTATTTTATTTAATAAAGAAGACGTATTAACGGAGGTATTAAAACAGATTCAGTTATATTTTGAAGCGTTAGAAAAAGGAAATTTTGCTGCAATTACAATAGAGTATGAGTCGCTACTTTTTAGAAAAGATAAGGCTTCTACATTTAAAACACACACAGGTAATACCTTTTCGGGTATTATAAAAGGGGTTTCTGAAAACGGAATGCTAAACGTTTGGACCGAAGATAATGTTATAAAAACCTTTAGTCTTAAAACAATTTCTTTACTGTACTAAACTGCCGCTTTCATGTTAGTTACCAATGTTTCTATAAATTTGCTAATTGGTGCTTTTATCATCATCGCCATCATGGCATTAAACTCGCCTTCAAAAGTTAGTTGTACTTCTGTTTTATTAGCTTCAATTTCTGTTAAATCTGCTGTTAAAGAAAAATCTAATTTGCCAGCTGCACCTAACACAATTTTACGATTTGGTGTAACTTCTTTTTTCTTTAAAACAATTTCTGGCATTCCTTTTAATGCAAATAAAAATTTGTCGTTTTCTAAAACTTCAAACTTATTAATGTTATCTGGCATTAAGGGCTCAAAATTTTTAACATCGTTTAAAAAATTAAAGGTGTCTTCTGCCGATTTTTCTAAGATTACTTTTGGGGATTCTAAATTCATTTTATTGGAGTTACGTTGTGTTAGCGTTTTTAAGTTTGGTTTTGCAACTAATGGTTACACTATTTTTTTTGTTTTTAATTAGCGTCCCATTTACTAGGATTGGCATTCCATTGTGTTAAAATATCTTGTTGTTCTCTAGTAATATAAAACGTGTCTAAAGCTTGGTCTAGCAGGTTTTTGTAATTGCTTAATGTATGTAATTCTATAGCTTCTTTACTAAAATTTTTATCTGCAATATCAAAACCGTAAGAAAAAATAGCAACCATGCCTTTTACATTTACTTCTGCCTCTTTTAGTGCTTTAACGGCATTAAGACTACTTTTGCCTGTGCTTATTAAATCTTCTACAACAACTACATTTTGTCCTTTTTCTATATAACCTTCTATTTGGTTTTGGCGGCCATGGGCTTTAGCTTCGGGTCTAACATATACAAATGGTAAGTTTAAATAATCTGCAACCAAAGCACCTATACCAATTGCACCAGTTGCAACACCAGCAATAACATCTGGTTTGCCGTATTGGTTTTCAATATGTTTTGCTATAGTTTCTCTAATATAGTTTCTTATTAAAGGGTAAGACAAAACAATTCTATTATCACAATAAATTGGCGATTTCCAGCCAGAAGCCCAAGTAAAAGGCTTGTTTGGTTGTAATTTTATTGCATTAATTTGCAATAATACTTCGGCTGTTTTTTTAGCAGTTTCTTTGTTAAAAATCATACTACAAAATTAATGCTTTTTGTAGTCTATGAAATTTTAATTTAAATTAATTTTTATTTCAAATGCGGTATCATTAAAAATGATATTTTTACAGTACTAATTTCACATTTTATGCATACCATTTATGTTGGCGATAAACCTATAATATTAACTACAGAAATTAAGAAAGAAACTAATTTTAAATCCTTTCTACTAAAGTCTATAGATATTATAAAGGTTATAAAAATGCTTAATAATACAGATTTAGAGGCCATACATTTAATAGCTAAAAAGCCAGAAAAACTTTTAAAACATTTTTTTAAGTTATTACCAAATGTAATTGCTGGTGGCGGAAAAGTATATAACTCTAATAATGACATCTTGTTTATTTATAGAAATGATAAATGGGATTTGCCAAAAGGTAAAGCAGAACGTAATGAGTCTATTGAAGAAACTGCCCTACGCGAAGTAGAGGAAGAAACGGGTGTTACAGGTTTAAAAATAACGAAACCCTTACCCACAACCTATCACATTTTTAAGCGGCAAGGCATCTACAAACTTAAGATTACCTATTGGTTTGAAATGACTACAAATTATAATGCCGAGCTCTACCCGCAAGAAGCAGAAGGAATTACTAAAGTAGAATGGTTAACTAATAAGGCTTCTAAAAAAGCACTTGAAAATAGCTATGCTAATATTAAAATTTTGGTTTAGTTTGGGGTAAATATTTACCAGGTTATATTGTTGCACAAGTTGTTGATGCTATTGCTGCCGCTGGGTTGTTATACCTTATAATATCTGGAAAAACTGGTTTTGTATCTGTAGGCGGGTTTGCCTCCAATGGTTATGGCGATTTATCTCCAGATGGTTATAATATGATTTCTGTAGTTATTGCAGAAGTTGTACTAACTGCTTTTTTCTTGCTAATTATATTAGGTAGTACAAACGTAAAAGCTCCAAAAGGTTTTGCACCCATAGCTATTGGCTTGGGTTTAACCTTAATTCACTTAATAAGTATTCCTATTTCAAACACTTCTGTAAACCCTGCGCGTTCTTTAAGTCAGGCTATATTTGCAGACGGAGCTTATTTGTCTCAAGTTTGGGTGTTTTGGGCAGCTCCTATTGCTGGTGCCATTATTGGCGGACTTATACATAAGTGTCTTTTTGAAAAAGAATAAATTCAGAATTTTAAAAATAGTAAAGAGCTGCAATTTTTTTGTTTCTCTTTACTATTTCTGGTATAATTAATGGTAATAGTAACTAGGAGTTTACTTCTAAAAGCGACAAAAGTTCCGTCATGCCTTCTGTTGCAGATTTAGCAATTACTGTTACTTTAATACTATTACTAATTGCAGGTTTTGGATCTATATAATAGATAGGGATATTTGGTTGTACATAGTCTATTAAACTTGCCGCAGGATAGACTTGCATACTAGTACCAATAATGATTAAAATATCTGCTGTACGGCAAATTTTAATAGCGTTTTCTATCATTGGTACAGCTTCGCCAAACCAAACAATATGCGGTCTTAGTTGGTAACCGTTTTTGCAATTGTCGCCCAAGTTTATGTTTTCCGTACACCATATTATATCGTTTTCATTTTTTGTGCTGCGCACTTTTCTCAATTCGCCATGTAAGTGCAATACGTTGCTACTGCCAGCGCGCTCGTGTAAATCATCTACATTTTGAGTAATAACTGAAACGTTGTATTTGGTTTCTAAACGCACCAAGTCTTTATGTGCTTGGTTAGGTGTTACGTTTTTAAGTTGTTGCCGTCTTTGGTTGTAGAAATCTAAAACTAATTTTGGGTTTTTCTTAAAACCTTCGGGCGAAGCCACTTCCATTATATCGTGTCCTTCCCAAAGCCCATCGGCATCTCTAAATGTTTTTATTCCGCTTTCTGCACTAATGCCAGCGCCAGTTAATACAACTATGGTTTTTTTCATACTCTAAAAATAGTAATTTTATTTCATTAGTCGTTATGAGGTTTTAATGACGTCGCAATCTTACTTTTTATTATATTAAAACGAAACAGATTGTAATGCTACCATACTCAATACCATTATATTTTATATTTTTGAATTATGACCGATTTAAAACTTCTAAATTACTTAGAAACCTTAATTACCGAGAAACGAAAAGCCCGTTTTAAAAGCGTTTTAGCACAACGCACCAAGCATTTTACAGTAGCAACAGAAGATGTCTATCAGTTACACAATACAAGTGCTGTAATGCGATCTTGTGATGTGTTTGGCATACAAGAAGTAAATATTGTTGAAGAGGTTAATGCAAAGCAAATTGATAGAGAAATTGCCATGGGAGCACAAAAATGGGTAGATTTAAATAGGTATAGCAATACCAAATCTTGTATAAAAGACTTGAAACAAAAAGGGTATCAAATTGTAGCCACAACACCTCATGTAGAAGATTGTGATTTAATAGATTTTGATATTTCAAAAAAATCGTGCTTCTTTTTTGGTAGAGAAACCAAAGGCTTGTCTCAACAAGTAATTGATAACGCAGATTGTTTTTTAAAAATACCTATGGTTGGTTTTACCGAAAGTCTAAATATATCCGTTTCAGCAGCCATTATATTACAGCATGTAACGTCGCAATTAAAAAAATCTGCCATAAATTGGCAACTAACCAATGATGAAATAATTGAAAAACGTTTTGATTGGATAAAGAAAACCATAAAAGATTACGATGCTATTGTAGAACATTACAAATTGAAACACTAATTTTTTGTAATTTTAAACTCTAAATAATTAATTATGATAGGTTGGTTTGAAATTTCGGTTAGTAACATGGAGCGTGCAAAAGCGTTTTACGAAACAGTTTTTAAGGTTGAAATTAAAGTGCAAGATTTTGGCGATACGTTAATGGGTTGGTTTCCAGATAATGATGGTGTTTACGGAGCTACTGGGAGTTTAGTAAAACAAGATACTTATGTGCCTAGTAAAAATGGCACTTTGGTTTATTTTATGTCAAATGATGTTAATGTAGAATTAGATAGAGTAGTGCAAGCTGGTGGCAACATATATCAAAATAAAACCAAAATCTCAGACGAACATGGTTTTATGGCAGTATTTATAGACACTGAGGGGAATAGAATTGCACTACACTCTAACGTGTAGGTGTTATTTCTTCCTTCTCTTGTTACGACTAATTACTTTATATTTTTCATAACATTCGCTTATAGCATCTAGCACTTGTAAGTCGTTAGCGGTATTTATAAAATCTTTAGAATAGTTACATTGATTAACAATTTCATCTAAATCGAATTTATTAACCTGTAATAAAACCAATAGCATTTCTCTATCAAAACGTTTAGCAAGTTGGTTTCTAATTTCATCATCCTCTTTCATTTTCTTCAACTTGTGCATTTCGTTGGGCTTTCTACCAAACATATTGTACAAGAAATCTGCAGGATTAAAAATAGCACCTAATATTTTGGTTGCAATATTTGGCTTACCTGCTTCGTAACCCTGACCAGGTAAACCCGAAATTCTGTAACGGTTATTAGATTGAATAGGTACTTGCATCATATCTACTTCTAAATAGCCCGTTAACTCTAATTGTCTTACAGTAACTTCTTCTAGCGCTAAGGCTAATTCGGTCATTTCAATTTTTGTATTACCAAATTTTAACCAGTCATTTGTTACTCTAACCTTTATAGATTTATAACCTAAATACGATAAGTGTAGTGTGTCGTTTGCATTTGCTTTAATCTCAAACTCGCCTTTATCATTGGTAGATGTACCAACAACTTGGTTAATGTTTACAATATTTACCTCACTCAAAATAGCTTCTGTTGAGGAGCTAATAATTGTACCTTTAACTTTAATTGGCGTTTTAGTAGCCGTACTATCTTGGCTATAACTTATAGTTGAAGCAAAGCATAGAAATAAAACAAGTAAATATCGCATAGTCTTTTGTTACCTTGTAAAGGTAATAAACAAAACGTATTTTAGCATAAGGGAGTTAAATATTTGACTTAATATTAACAATGGTGTTTGTTAGTTAAAGCTATTTAATTTAAAAAAAAAGCTATGGTTTACTTCATAAAATTATAATTTAGTCCGATAATCATTTTACTAAATGCTTCCATAAAGCAACGATAAAATGTTAGAAAAAAATAAAACTATTGAGAATCTAGTTTGCCTTTGCAATTTTAAAAATGAATTTTAATCAAACAAATTTAATTATGAAAACCATGAAAATTATTAGTATTGTCTTTTTAGTTCTTTTATTCATTAACTCATGTACAAGTAAAGACATTAGTAATGATTATAATTCATTTTGCGAAAAAGAAAGAGTACTAAATGAAGTTATTGAAGATGAAACAGCGGCACTAATTTATTTAGATTCAAAAAATAAATATGCATTAAGGTTTTATCCAAACTACCCAACTATAGATGAAATTACATATAGTGTACTTTGTAGCCAGCCTGAAGGAATTTCAATCAATGATGCAGTGAAATTTACAGGGGAATTGTACTTTTTTAATTCTAACGAAAACTTTTATTCTTCTGTTGGTGGCGAAAGCTTTTATTTTACAAAAATTGAACAAATTAAAAAAATAAGCTTGTAGTTTAAATGAATAAAAAATAATTCAAATTATTGATACAACATTTTAAAACTATTTTGGTATTAGATCTTTAGTATCCTTAAGTCTAAGTTGGCAATAATTAAAACTCAAAACCATCGGTTTGTAGCCGATGGTTTTGAGTTTTTTTATTCAGATTTTTCTGTTTTTTAGACACTAATCACGTCTGCGAGAACGTCTAGGTCTATCTATAGAACCGCTAGATTCTGATGAGCGTCTGTCTCTTCGATCACTAGAGTCGCTAGATCGTCTTTCACTTCTATTTCCATAACCTGACGAACGTCTATCTCCTCTAGAGTCACTAGACCTTCTATCGCTAGATCGTCTATCTCCTCTTGGTTTATCGTCACGTCTGCGACCGCCACCACCAGAGCGTCTGTCATTTCCGCCACGACGTCCACGACCTCCGTCGCGTCTTCCGCCACGGCCTTTATTTTCGCTAACTTCAACATTAACAAAACGACCTTCGTATTTGTAATCGGTAAAATAAGCTAATACTTTTTCTTGTAATTCTTTTTCAGTATTAAAAAATGAGAAACTCTCTTTTACATCAACTTTAAAGACATCGTCACGTCCAAGATTTAATTCTTCTTTTAAGAAGTCTTTCATCTTCATCCAATCAAAACCATCTTTACTACCAACGTTTATAAAGTAACGGGCATCATTAGATTGTTTTCCGTAATCGCGTCCGCCATCTCTATCGTTATCTCTAGATTGTACAGCACCTAAATCTTTAGACTTTTTGTAATAGTTAAAGAAACGATTAAATTCAACTGAAAAGAATTTTTTTATTAAGTCCTCTTTTTTGGTTTCAGCAAATAATTCGTTAATATTTGCTAAGTGCTGATCTATTTCTGGGTTAGTTTCTGTTGTGTGTATTTTGTTTGCCAAAGCCATTAATTGCACTTCAACGATTTCCATACCAGAAGGTACTTTTTTCTTTTCAAACTGTTTTTTAATAATGCGTTCTATGCCTTTTATCTTTCTAACTTCACTTTTAGAAACAATAACCATTGAGATGCCCGTTTTACCTGCACGTCCTGTACGACCAGATCTATGCGTATAAGTTTCTGGTTCATCTGGTAATTGGTAATTAATAACATGTGTAATATCATCTACATCAATACCACGAGCTGCAACATCTGTTGCAACTAACATTTGTATTTGTCGGTTTCTAAAGGATCGCATTACCAAATCTCGTTGGTTTTGACTTAAATCTCCGTGAAGCGCACCAGCAGAATACCCATCTTCAATTAAGTTTTCAGCTACTTTTTGTGTATCTCGTTTTGTACGACAAAAAATTACTGAAAATATATCTGGGTTAGTATCTGCTAAACGTTTTAAGGCTTGGTAACGGTCTCTTGCGTTTACCAAATAGTACTCGTGGGTTACATTGCTTGTGCTTTCATTTTTGTTTCCTACTGTAATTTCTGTAGGCTCGTACATAAATTTCTTTGCAATCGTAGCCACTTCTCTTGGCATGGTTGCAGAGAATAACCATGTGTTTTTATCTTCGGGAGTATGAGAAAGAATATCTGTAATATCTTCTTTAAAACCCATGTTAAGCATTTCGTCTGCTTCATCTAAAACGCTGTATTGTATTTTAGAAATATCAACCATTTTACGGCTAATCATATCTTTCATACGGCCAGGAGTTGCAACAATAATTTGTGCTCCACGTTTTACAGCTCTTGCTTGGTCGCTAATGCTAGATCCACCATAAATTGCAACCACGTTTAATCCTTTACAGTATTTACCATAAAGTTTTAACTCGTTGGTAATTTGTAAACAAAGCTCTCTGGTAGGCGATAAAATTAGGCCTTGCGTGGTTCTGCTTGCACTATCTATTTTTTGCAACATAGGGAAACCGAATGCTGCTGTTTTGCCAGTACCTGTTTGTGCTAAAGCTACTAGGTCTTTGTCTTCTTCTAATAAAAGTGGAATTGCTTTTGCTTGTACTTCGCTAGGTTTTACAAAACCTAAATCCGTAATAGCTTTTAATAGATCTTCGTTAAGACCTAAATCTTGGAATGTGCTCATTTTTTGAGTTTATGTATTCGATTATATGCTTTTGGTGTTACAAAAGAAGCGAATCGACATACTAAACACTTAAACTTCTAGGGAACACATCCTCACGCTGAGGAATATAAAACTCGTTTGTTTTTTGAGTTTCAGTTTGCAAAGATAATGTTTTAATTGGATAATCAATTTTGATATTCAAATTTGAATATCAAAATTGATTATTTTATCCTATAATGTCGAAGGACACACAAACTCAGTAGTTGGTAAATCGGTTTGTTTTATAGCATTAAATCCACCAGCAATATCAATGAGATTATTAAAACCTCTAGCTTTTAAAATTGAAGCCGCTATAACAGAGCGATAACCACCTGCACAGTGTATGTAATAGGTTTTGTTTTTGTCTATTTGGTTCATGTTTTCATTAATTAAATCTAATGAAAAATGTTGTACGTTTTCTATATGGCTAGATTGGTATTCGCCATCTTTACGAACGTCTAAGATATTTATTTCTGATGCTTTTGCTTTACTTGCAAAGGTTTCAGCAGTGATAGATTCTAGCGTTTCAATAGCTTTGCCAGCAGCTTGCCAAGCAGCGATACCACCTTTAAGGTAACCAAGTGTATTGTCGTAACCCACACGAGATAATCTGGTAATGGCTTCTTCGGCTTTACCTTCTGGCACAACAAGTACAATTGGTTGTTTAATATCTGTAATAAGTGCTCCAACCCAAGGTGCAAAACCACCATTTAGCCCAATAAAAATTGAATTTGGGATATGACTTTTTATATAGTCTGCTTGTGTTCTTACATCTAATACCAATGCGGATTCTTGGTTGGCTATAGCTTCAAAATCGTTTGGGTTTAAGGGGTTATCTCCTGTTTTTAATACGTTTGCAAATGTATTATATCCCATTTTATTGAGCATAGCATTTTTTGCAAAATATTGTGGTGGTGGTGCAATACCATCGAGCACTTCTTTTACAAATTCTGCTTCCGTCATATCTGCCCGCAAAGCATAATTGGTTTTTTTCTGTTCGCCTAAAACTCCAACGGTTTCTTTACTTAGGTTTTTACCACAAGCAGAACCTGCACCATGTGCCGGATATACAATAACATTATCAGCTAATGGCATTATTTTTTCTCGTAAAGATTTGTAAAGCATAGCAGCTAAATCTTCTTTTGTTAAATTAGATTTAATGGCTAAATCGGGTCTGCCAACATCTCCTAAAAATAAAGTGTCACCAGAGAAAATAGCGTGATCTTTTCCGTTTTCATCTTTTAGTAAGTAAGTAGTAGATTCTAAAGTGTGTCCTGGAGTGTGCAATACTTTAATAGTAAGTTTGCCTAATTTTAATTCGTCTCCGTCTTTTGCCGAATGGATAGCGTAGTTTGTTGTTGCATTTGGTCCAAAAACTATTTTTGCACCAGTTTTTTTTGCCAAATCAACATGACCAGAAACAAAGTCGGCATGAAAATGTGTTTCTAAAATATATTTAATTTTAGCGTTATTCTTATTCGCTTTTTCTATGTATTGTTGTGTTTCGCGTAGAGGATCTATTATAGCAACTTCGCCATTAGATTCTATGTAATAAGCACCTTGTGCTAAGCAACCTGTGTATAATTGTTCAATTTTCATTGGTATTAAATTTTGTGTTTCAAAGTTAAATAACTCTATATGTTTATACTGTTTTTGATACGTTAAAATAGTTCTCTATATATAATGTAAACTCCCATAATTATAGTGAAGTAGCCAAAACCTTTTTTCATTTTTTGTGGACTTATGCGCTTTGCTAACGTTAAGCCAATAAAAATGCCAAGTATAGATAACGATGTAAATTTTAGTAAGAAATACCAATCTATATCTATATGGTTAATGTCACCCAAAAAACCTGTAAAAGATTGAATTGCAATGATAAATAATGATGTGCTAACTGCTTTTTTTATTGGCATTTTTAATAATAAAACTAGTGCCGGAACAATAAGAAACCCTCCACCTGCACCAACTAAGCCAGCTAAAATACCTATTGCTATCGCTAAAAAAATAATTAATATATAAAGCGTTGTATGGTAAGAGGTGGTTTTTGGTTTATCAATTTTGTGTTTTGAACTTACCATAGATAAACCCGAAACAACCATAATAAATGCAAATAAAAGCATTATAAATAAGGCATTACTCAATTTAAAAGCTTCTGAACTAAAAATAATTTTGGGTAAATTAGGGATAATTACACTTCGGGTAAAATAAATTGATACTATTGAGGGTATCGCAAAGATTACGGCAGTTTTAAAATCAATGGCTTTTGTTTTTAAATTTTTAATGGTACCAATTGTTGCAGTACTGCCCACAACAAATAAAGAGTATGCTGTTGCTACAATAGGGCTAAAATTTAGTATATAAACTAAAATTGGTACGGTTAAAATAGAGCCACCACCACCAATTAAACCCAAAATTAAGCCTACAATTAAAGCTCCAAAATATCCAAATAGTTCAATTAATTCCATTTAATGAGGTAGTTTGTCTTTTAATAAACCATAAACAAATGTACCTAAGAGTGCAGCTGCTATAACAATTGCAATCGAAAACGCGCCTGTGCCAATTAATATGTACATTGGCCCTGGGCAAGCACCAGATAATGCCCAGCCTAAGCCAAAAATTATACCGCCAATAATATAGCGTATAAAACCACGGTCTTTTAATGGTACTTTTATAACAAGACCTTCTGTGGTTTTTACTTGTTTAGATTTTGAAATTAGTAATATAATTATTCCTGTGGTAACCGCAGTGCCAATAATGCCATACATGTGGAAAGATTGAAACTTAAACATTTCGAAAATACGATACCAAGAAACAGCTTCAGATTTTACTAAAACAATTCCGAAGATAATTCCGACGATAAAAAACTTAATATACTTGCTCATATTTTAAAAAAGTATTGGAAATATTAGATGAATCATAATTAAACCTCCAATAAAGAAGCCAATTACTGCAATTAGTGATGGTAATTGTAAGCTGCTTAAGCCTGTAATAGCGTGGCCAGATGTGCAACCACCAGCATAACGTGTGCCAAAACCAACAAGAAAACCTCCAATAATTAGTAGGGTTAAGCCTTTGAGACTAAAAACAGCATCCCAACTAAATAGCTCTGGTGGTAATAGGCTTTTGCCCGCATTATTAAAGCCAAGCGCTTCTAAATCTTTAATAGTATTTTGGCTTAAATCTATATCTATTGGGCTAGAAAGAAAATAGTGCGCAATAAAGCCACCAACTACTGCGCCGAGAACAACAACGAGGTTCCAACGTTGACTTTTCCAATCAAATTTAAAGAACTCGGTACGTTTACCAGCACCACCAATGGCGCAAAGTGTTCTTAAATTTGAAGACATGCCAAACGTTTTGCCGAAGTAAAGCAAAATAAACATAATTAAGGCAATAAGTGGCCCAGAAACATACCATGGCCAAGGTTGTAAAATGTATTCCATAAGTTAAATTTTAATGCAAAAATAAAGCACAATGTTAGATTACTTTGTTACAAAAGTTACTAAAAGTTAATTATTGTTATTTTATTTCTGCCAAGTTTTATTTTTTGTTCTCTTTCTAGTTGTTTTAAAAGTCTAGAGACGACAACTCTAGAGGTGTTGAGGTCTTCTGCAATTTCTTGGTGCGTAACCTCTAAAGTGGTAGAGGCCGAAAGTTTAACTCTATCTGTAAGGTGTTTATATAAACGTTGATCCATTTTCATAAACGCTAATGTGTCTATGGTTTCTAGCATTTCATTGAAACGAATTTGATAACTCTGTAATATAAAATTGCGCCAACTATCATTGTTGCTAAACCATAGTTTCATGTTTTCTATAGGCACCATTACAACAACTACGTTTTTGTCTGCAATAGCTCTTACTTTGCTTACAGATTTAGACATACAGCAGGTTAGTGACATGGCGCAAGTATCTCCAGTTTCTAAAACATAGAGTAAAAGCTCGTCTCCATTATTATCTTCTCTTAAAACTTTAATGTTACCATCAATTAAAAGTGGAATAAACTCTAAATTCTGCCCAATATCTATAATGATAGCGTTTTTTTTGTACGTTTTTAAAAAGGCAGTTTTAGCTATGTTATCTATAATTTGTTTATCAAATAAATAATAGAATGGTTGAAGTATATTTTTAGAAATCATATTCAAAAATAATCAATCAAAAAATAAAAAATACATACAAACGTTTTAAAATAGATTTAGTTATTTTGCAAACTTATGATTAAGACCATTTTTAGCGTATTTTTTTTAATGTTGGCATTACCAATATGTGCTCAATTGGGTGGAGAATCTACATATCAATTTTTAAATTTGGTGTCATCACCAAGACAGGCCGCTTTGGGAGGAAAAATCATTACTAATTTTGATTATGATGTTACAGAAGCACTATACAACCCCGCTTCAATAAATGGCGATATGCACAATCAGTTGGCTGTTAATTTTTCAAATTATTTAGGAGGTATAACTTATGGTACAGCGGCTTATGCTTACACTTGGGATAGGCATGTACAAACCTTTCATTTTGGAGTTACCTATATTAATTACGGTAGTTTTGATGGGTATGATGTCAATGGGGTTTCTACAGGGACATTTAACGGTAATGAAACAGCGATTTCTGCGGGCTATAATTATAATATTCCGTTTACAGATTTTTATGTAGGTGCAAATATTAAAATTATAACATCGTTACTAGAGCAGTATAACTCTGTTGGAGGTGCGTTAGATCTTGGTGCTATGTATATTAATGAAGATTTAGATTTTCATGCCGCATTAACTATCCGCAATATTGGTACTCAATTTACTACTTACGCAGGGCAAAACGAACCGTTACCATTTGAGGTTAATTTTGGTATGTCGCAAACGCTAGAAAACGTGCCACTACGTTGGCATTTAACTTTAGATAATCTACAGAAATGGCCAATAGGAGTGGCAAACCCAGCAAGAGCAACTACAGATTTAGATGGCAACCAAACGCAAGAAAAATTGAGTTTCTTTAACAAAGGCTTACGGCATTTAATACTAGGGGCAGAACTGTTTCCTAAAGGAGCTTTTAGTATAAGGTTGGGTTATAATTTTAGACGATCTGAAGAGTTAAGAATTGTTGACGAACGTAATTTTTCAGGAATTTCATTTGGTGTAGGTTTAAAGCTAAATAATTTACGATTTAGCTACACGCATGCAAGATATACCAGTGCATCTCACACTAGTTTTTTAGGACTTCAATTAAATTTAGATAAGTAAATGAATAAAATAACCATTGCAATAGACGGATTTTCATCTACAGGCAAAAGTACACTAGCAAAACAACTCGCAAAACAGCTTAATTATATATATGTAGATACAGGAGCAATGTATAGAGCAGTTGCTTATTATGCTTTAAAAAATGATTTAATTAGCGAAACTAATTTTAATTCTGAAGCACTTATAAATCAACTAGAAGCTATTCAAATTACATTCAAATTTAATGAGGCATTAGGTTTTGCAGAAGTGTATTTGAATGGTGAAAATATTGAAACAGAAATAAGAACCTTAGAGGTTTCAAAGTATGTGAGCCCGGTAGCAACCTTATCTCAAGTGCGACAAAAATTAGTAGAGCAACAACAAATAATGGGTAAGGATAAAGGTGTTGTAATGGATGGCAGAGATATAGGAACTGTTGTGTTTCCAAATGCCGAATTAAAAATATTTATGACAGCTTCTGCAGAGACTAGAGCTAAACGTCGTTATAAAGAACTTTTGGAGCGAGGAGATATTCTTAGTTATAAAGATGTCTTAGACAATGTAACAACCAGAGATCGTATAGATTCTACTAGAGAAGATTCTCCACTAATACAAGCAGAAGATGCTATTGTAATTGATAATTCTAATTTAACTATAGAAGAACAGCTTATCACGGTATTAAAATTAGCAAAAGAACGCACTTAAAATAAAAAAGCGACTCTAACTGAATCGCTTTTTGAAAATTTAAACCTCCTTAAATTAAAGATTAGGAATAACCAATTCTTGACCAGGGTGAATTACATCTGGGTTATTAAGAATGTTTGTATTTGCTTCAAATATTTTTTGATATTTAGAAGCACTATCATAATATTGTTTAGCAATTTTGCCTAAAGTTTCTCCAGATGCAACAGTATGTCTTGCATACACAGATTCGTCAGCTACTTTAATATCGGCCATAATATCTGCAGGATTGTCTCCGCCAGCAGCCTTAATTTCGTTCCAAAGTAAGTCTTTTTCGTATTGTGTAGCAGCTGTGCCCCAAACGTTTAATTTTCCGTCAGCTTCTTCAACCTTTCCATTCTGAATATTTAATTTCTCTCCCAAATCAAGTACACCTTGATATTTTGCTTTAATCATAATTTTTTAGTTTTAATGTTAAATTGTACTGTAAATATACCAAATAATATGCCAATTTTTTAATTTTGGAGTATCAATTTAGTATTGTGTTTTTAGGACACAAAACAGAGCGCTAAAGTCACTTTATTTAGGGTTTGGTTTTCAAAATTTTATATCGTATTTTTGCAGCCCTTTTTTAACGGATAATAGAAAGTAAAAAAGGAATTAAAATCATATTTAAATTAATAACTTCTGTAGTTTTTTCGTGTTAACTTTCTAATAAAATACAGAATACAAATTTTATTCAGCACACATGTCTGAAAAAGAAACAAAACAAGCTGAGGTTGAAGCAACTGAAGCAGTAACAGTAGAAGCTCCTGTAGTATCTGAAGCTCAATCTAACCCAGAAAAGTTCTTAGCAGAATTTGATTGGCACAATTACGAAGAAGGAATTGAGCAAGTTGAAGACACTAAACTAGAAGAATTTGAGAAATTAGTATCAGAAAATTTCGTTGACACTTTAGACGACGAAGTAGTAGAAGGTACCGTAATTACTATTACAGATCGTGATGCAATTATTGATATTAACGCAAAATCTGAAGGTGTAATTTCTCTTAATGAGTTTCGTTACAACCCAAATTTAGCAGTTGGTGACAAAGTTGAAGTATTAATTGATGTGCGCGAAGATGCAACAGGTCAATTAGTATTATCGCACAGAAAAGCTAGAGTAATCAAAGCTTGGGATCGTGTAAACAATGCCCACGACACTGGCGAAATCGTAAACGGTTTTGTAAAATGTAGAACAAAAGGAGGTATGATCGTCGATGTATTTGGTATAGAAGCATTCTTACCAGGTTCTCAAATTGATGTAAAACCAATTAGAGATTACGATCAGTATGTAAATAAAACTATGGAATTTAAAGTGGTAAAAATTAACCACGAATTTAAAAACATAGTTGTTTCTCATAAAGCTTTAATTGAAGCAGATATTGAAGAGCAGAAGAAAGAAATTATCAGTCAACTAGAAAAAGGACAAGTCTTAGAAGGTATTGTAAAAAACATTACGTCTTACGGTGTGTTTATAGATTTAGGTGGTGTAGATGGTTTAGTTCATATTACAGATTTATCTTGGTCTCGTATTAACCATCCAAATGAGATTGTTGAGTTAGACCAAAAACTTAATGTTGTAATTCTTGATTTTGATGAAAACAAATCTAGAATTCAATTAGGTCTTAAGCAATTGTCTAAGCATCCTTGGGAAGCTTTAGGCGAAGATGTTAAAATTGGAGATAAAGTAAAAGGTAAGGTTGTTGTTATCGCAGATTACGGTGCATTTATCGAAGTAGAAGAAGGCGTAGAAGGCTTAGTTCACGTTAGTGAAATGTCTTGGTCAACACATTTACGTTCGGCTCAAGATTTCGTTTCTGTAGGAGATAAAATCGAAGCTGTCATCTTAACATTAGATAGAGAAGATCGCAAAATGTCGCTTGGTATTAAGCAAATGACACCAGATCCATGGACGGATATTACAAACAAATACCCAGTAGGTTCTAACCATACAGGTATAGTACGTAACTTTACAAATTTTGGTGTTTTTGTTGAATTAGAAGAAGGTATTGATGGGTTAATTTATATCTCAGATTTATCTTGGACTAAGAAAATTAAGCACCCATCAGAGTTTTGTAACGTAGGTGATAAGTTAGATGTTGTTGTATTAGAGTTAGATGTTAACGGCCGTAAATTATCTTTAGGTCATAAACAAACAACAGATAATCCATGGGATGCTTATGAAACTGAATTTGCTTTAGGTACTACGCACAAAGCTGCTATTACCGAAATGGTAGATAAAGGAGCAACAATAGATTTTAACGACGATGTTGTAGCATTTGTACCAGCACGTCATTTAGAAAAAGAAGATGGTTCTAAACTTGGAAAAGGTGAAGAAGCAGAATTCAAAATCATTGAATTTAATAAAGAATTCAAACGTGTTGTAGCATCTCATACGGCACTATTTAGAGAAGAAGAAGCAAAAATCGTTAAGCAAGCTGTTAGAAAACAAGAAGCGCAAGCGGCAGAAGCTAAACCAACTCTAGGTGATGCAAATGATGCCTTACAAGCACTTAAAGATAAAATGGACGGGAAAAAATAAACCCAAGTTTCTTTGAAAAAAGAAAACTCATTAATCTATATTATTAAGCCTCTCGATATTCGGGAGGCTTTTTATAGTTTAATACGATCTGTTTTTAAATTTCTTAGTCGGTGTAATTATTAACATTTTAATACCCAGAATTAATAAGAAAACTATGTAGTTGCATCTACTTTTTTTGTTCTTTACTGCTCTATGTCTTTGCAAGAAAAGATATTGCATACAAAAAAAAATAGCCTAACTTTACAGCCCAATAACGTTAGCAAACTATATGAGTCAAAAAGTATTACTCAACTCTAAAGAAGTCAATATTACACTACACAGATTGGCTTGTCAACTTATTGAAAATCACAACGATTTTTCTAACACCGTACTCATAGGCATACAGCCAAGAGGTAAGTTTTTAGCCAATCGTTTAGCGCAAATGCTAACCCAAGATTACAAAATTAAAAATGTACAATTAGGGCATTTAGATATTACATTTTTTAGAGACGATTTTAGACGTGGAGATAAACCTTTAGAAGCAAACACCACAATAATTAATTTTATAGTCGAAGACAAAAATGTTGTATTTATTGACGATGTACTCTACACAGGCAGAAGCATACGATCTGCATTAACAGCAATTCAGTCCTTTGGGCGACCAAAAAACGTTGAGTTACTAACACTAATAGACCGACGTTTTAGTCGTCATTTGCCAATTCAGCCCAATTATAGAGGTCGCCAAGTAGATGCCATAGACAACCAAAAAGTAAAAGTAAACTGGGTAGAAAATGAAGGAGAAGACACCGTATATTTAGTAGATAAATAAACGAATTTGAATTTGAATTTGAAAAATTAAAAAGTGAATTGCTAAAAGCCAAAAGCTAATAGCCAAAAGCAAACAAAACAATGAGCGAGTTAAGTGTTAATCACTTATTAGGAATAAATGAGTTAACTAAAAAGGATATCGACCTTATTTTTGAAACTGCCGATCAGTTTAAAGAGGTTATTAATAGACCAATTAAAAAAGTACCATCACTAAGAGATGTAACAATAGCTAATCTTTTTTTTGAAAATTCTACACGTACAAAATTATCCTTTGAGCTTGCCGAAAAACGATTGTCTGCAGACGTCATTAATTTTTCTGCATCGCAATCTTCAGTAAAAAAAGGAGAAACACTTATAGATACCGTAAACAATATTTTATCCATGAAAGTAGATATGGTAGTAATGCGTCACCCAAATCCTGGTGCTGGTGTGTTTCTATCAAAACATGTTAGTGCAAGTATTATAAATGCTGGCGATGGAGCACACGAGCACCCAACACAAGGCTTGTTAGATACCTATTCTATACGAGAAAAATTTGGCACTGTAAACCAAAAAAATGTAGTTATAGTTGGTGATATTTTGCACAGCAGAGTAGCGTTGTCTAATATCTATGCGTTACAATTACAAGGTGCAAATGTTATGGTTTGTGGGCCAAAAACCTTGTTGCCAAAATATATTAAAGATTTAGGAGTTAAAGTAGAAACCAATTTAAAAAAAGCTTTAGAATGGTGCGATGTTGCCAATATGCTTAGAGTACAAAATGAGCGTATGGCTATTAGTTATTTTCCTTCAACTAGAGACTATACTCAGCAGTACGGAATTAATAAAGAATTACTAGACAGCTTGGATAAAAAAATTGTAATAATGCATCCTGGCCCTATAAACCGTGGTGTAGAAATAACAAGTGATGTTGCAGATTCTGAGCAAGCTATTATTTTAAATCAAGTAGAAAACGGTGTAGCCATACGTATGGCAGTTATTTACTTGCTAGCTTCAAAAATAAAACAATAAGACATGATTGTAGATAAGGACAAGAATATTACACTAATTACACAAAAAAAAGCTTCAATAAAAACGCTTGCAAATAGTATTGAGCAAGCGTATAATATACACAAAGACCAACATTTAATCATTAATTTATTGGACTTAGATAAAATTACGATAAAAGATATTACAGCGTTTTTGCAGCTTAGTATTACGCACCGTAGCAATAAAAAATCATTTGTTATCGTAAGTAGTAAAGTAGATTTAGACCACATGCCAGATCAAATAATTGTTGTCCCAACCCTACAAGAAGCCCAAGATGTTATTGAAATGGAAGCTATGGAACGCGATTTAGGGTTTT
>JBMYXP010000016.1:0-24145 GCA_049608525.1 Winogradskyella sp. | reverse complement strand
TAATCAGCGATGATTCGTTTAAAAATTGGGGGGTTATTATTCTCGTTTCATTTTTAGCGATAATAATGATTGCAAGCTCGCATAGTGCAGATAAAAAAGTGTATGAAATAGCAAATCTTACTAACGAAGTAAAAGAGTTGCGCTCAGCTTTTGTAGATAGGCGAGGTCAATTAATGCGATTAAAAAAAGAATCTTACGTTGAGGTAAAAATGAAAGTAAAAGGTATTGCTGTTTCATTGCATCCGCCAACAAAAATAATAGTTAAAACACAAAAATAAAACGCTTTGGCAACACAAGAAAAAAATATATTAAATAGATTGTACTTTGTAGCTGGCTGCATGTTTGTCTTTGTGTTGGCTGTAGTTTTTAAGCTATGCACTATTCAGTTTGTGCAAGGAGATGCGTATAGAGCACTTGCCGAAAAAAGCAGGTCAAAAGACTTTGAAATTCCTGCCAACCGCGGTAACGTCTATTCTGCTGACGGAAGTTTGTTGGCAACGTCTATTCCAAAGTACGATATCAGAATTGATGCCATTCAGCCAAAAGATGCCGTTTTTGAAAACAATATTGGTGCATTGGCGGATTCCTTACACGCTTATAAAGGCAAGCCCGCAGCGTACTATAAAAATTATATAAGAAAAGCACGCAAAAACAGAAACCGATATTTTCTTTTAGCACGTAACATTAGCTATTCAGATTATATAAGAATGCGCAATTTTCCATTATTAAAACTTGGCGCGATTAAAGGAGGTTTAATCGTTGAGCAAACCACACGGAGAGAACACCCAATGGGAGAAATAGCATCGCGATCTATCGGTTACGAACGTTTTGATGAAAATGGAAATGCAACACGAGCAGGTATCGATGGTGCGTTTGGTGTAAAATACTTGCAAGGCGAAAACGGTAAGCAGTTAAAGCAAAAAATTGGTAATGGCCAATGGAAACCTATAAGAGACGATAATGAAGTTGAGCCAAAAGACGGCTACGATGTTTATACAACAATAGAGGTTAACATACAAGATATTGCACACCACTCGTTGTTAAGACAGCTTGAAAAATATGACGCAGATCACGGTTGTGTGGTTGTTATGGATGTTAAAACGGGCGAAATCAAAGCAATTTCAAATTTAGGAAGAAATAGAAAAGGCAAATATTACGAGCGTTTAAATTATGCCGTTGGCGAAAGTCACGAACCTGGTTCTACATTTAAAGTTATGGCAATGATGGCGGCCTTAGAAGATAAGGTGATAGATACCTCTACAATTGTAGATACTAAAAACGGCAGAAAAAAATTCTATGGTCGTGATATTACAGATTCTGGGCATGGATACGGAAAAATTTCTGCTGCACGTGCTTTAGAAGTGTCATCTAATATTGGTTTAGCAACTATTATAAACGATAATTATGCTAAAACACCTCAAAAATTTCTTAACAGATTAAGCGACTGGAATTTAGATAAGCCACTAGGTGTGTCTATAATAGGCGAAGGGCAGCCAGATATTCCAAAACCTGGTGCTGTAAATTGGAGTAGAAATGCTTTACCGTCAATTGCTTATGGTTATAACCTTACTATGACTCCGTTGCAAACGTTAGCATTTTATAATGCTATTGCTAATAATGGCGAATTAATAAAACCACGCTTTATAAAATCAGTAAAATCTTTTGATAAAAATATTGAAGTGTTCAAAAAAGAAGTTTTGGTAGATCGGATATGTTCAGATCAAACATTATTTCAAATTCAAGATATATTAAAAAATGTTATTATACGTGGCACAGGTGAGCGTATGTATTCTGAAACATTTTCTATGGCAGGAAAAACGGGTACAGCACGTACCGATTATGCCAATACAAAAAAATGGAATAAAGATAAAAAGTACATCTCGTCGTTTGTTGGTTATTTTCCGGCAGATCGTCCTAAGTATTCGTGTATAGTGGTTATTCACAAACCGAGAGTTAAAACAGGCTATTACGGTTCAGATGTTTCAGGACCGGTGTTTAAACGTATTGCTCAAAAAATATATATAGATACACCAATTATAGATGAAGTAGAAACTTTAAACTTCAAAAATAATAAGGTTAATAAAGATTTTGAAAGTTATTTTACTACGGCCAGAAAATACAAAACACTAATGCCTAGCGTTGTTGGCATGCCAGCTATGGATGCTTTGGCTTTGCTCGAAAATCTCGAAGTTGCTATAAAAGTAAAATTAAAAGGTAATGGTGTTGTTAATAAACAGTCTGTTGTAAAACACCAAAAATTAAGAACAAACCAAACCGTAATCTTAGAAGCATCATAATGGATTTAAAACACATATTATATAAGGTTGCAATAAAATCTGTCGTTGGTAGTACAGGTATTGGTGTTAATAAAATTGAGTTCGATTCGCGTTTAATACAGCCAAACGATGTTTTTGTAGCTATTTGTGGCACACTAACTAATGGGCATAATTATATTGAAAAAGCCATTGAAAATGGAGCTTCTGCAATAGTTTGTGAAACACTTCCAGAATTTTTTGAAGATGGTATCACTTACATAGAGGTAGATAATTCTAACAACGCTTTAGCCGTTATGGCAGCAAATTTTTATGAGCACCCGTCTAAAAATTTAAAATTAGTTGGTGTAACAGGTACAAACGGAAAAACAACAGTAGCTAGCTTATTGTATCAGCTTTTTAAAAATGCGGGTTATAAAGTTGGCTTATTATCTACAGTACATATTATGGTGGATAATACGGTTTATAAAGCCACGCATACCACTCCAGATTCACTAACACTAAATAAATATTTAAAGTTAATGAATACCGAAGGTGTAGAGTTTTGCTTTATGGAAGTAAGTTCTCACGGTATTCATCAAAGTAGAACAGAAGGGTTGCAATTTGTTGGTGGCATTTTTACTAATCTTTCTCACGACCATTTAGATTATCACAGCACATTTGCAGCCTATAGAGATATTAAAAAAACATTTTTTGATCAGTTGCCAAAACAAGCCTTTGCATTGACTAACGTAGATGATAAAAATGGTTTGGTAATGCTTCAAAATACAAAAGCAAAAAAACATACGTATGCCTTAAAAAGCTTTGCAGATTTTAGAGCCCAAATTTTAGAAAACGAGTTTAGCGGATTGTTATTAAAATTAAATGACAACGAATTATGGACACGTTTAATAGGCAATTTTAATGCTTATAATATTTTGGCAATTTATGGTACTGCGACATTATTAGGTTTAGAAAACGATGAAATTTTAAGACGTATAAGTGAGCTCGAAACAGTTTCTGGTCGGTTTCAGTATTTTATTTCAAACCAAAAAATAACAGCAATTGTAGATTATGCACACACACCAGATGCTTTAAAAAATGTGTTAGAAACCATTAATAGTATCCGTACTAATAACGAAGAATTAATAACAATAGTAGGTTGTGGTGGCGATAGAGATAAAACCAAACGACCAAAAATGGCACATATTGCTTCGGCTTTAAGTACCAAAGTAATTTTTACCAGCGATAATCCACGAAACGAAGCACCAGAAGCGATTATTGCAGATATGGAAAAAGGTGTAGAGCCTCAAAATTTTAAAAAAACATTATCTATAACAGACAGAAAACAAGCAATAAAAACTGCTTGTCAGTTAGCAAATGCAACAGATATTATACTCATTGCAGGTAAAGGGCACGAAACTTATCAAGAAATTAAAGGCGAACGTTTCAATTTTGACGATTACAAAACAGTACAAGAATTTTTAAAGCAATTACAGAAGTAGCACTAAATATCTTGCAAGGTTATTAAAACCTTGCAGGTATAGAAAAAGAGATAAACAATGTTATACTACCTATTCGAATATTTAGAAAAAAACTACCAGTTTCCTGGCGCATCACTCTTTGGGTTTTTAACCTTTAGGGCTGCCGTTACAGTTATAGTTTCATTGTTAATTTCAACAATTTTTGGTAAACGTATTATTAAGTTTTTACAGAAGCAACAAGTTGGAGAAACCATTAGAGATTTAGGATTAGATGGCCAGGTAGAAAAAGCGGGTACACCAACAATGGGTGGTATCATCATTATTCTGGCAACGCTAATCCCTGTATTGTTATTCGCAAAACTTCATAATATTTACATTATTCTTTTAATAATTACAACCCTTTGGATGGGTGTTATTGGTTTTTTAGATGATTATATTAAAAAATTTAAAAATGATAAAGAAGGCTTAAAAGGTAGATTTAAAATTCTTGGCCAAGTTGGTTTAGGGATTATCGTTGGTGCAACGTTGTTTTTTCATAACGACGTTACTATAAAAGAAAAATTGCCAGTTGAAACGCAACGTGTGTTGTTGGCAGAAAACCCAGATTTACCAGCAGCAAAATTATTTAAAGCTGAAGAAAAATCTACTAAAACAACCATTCCTTTTATGAAAAGTAATGAGTTTAATTACGCAGATTTAATTACTTGGATTAATCCTAGTTTAAAAAAGTATGCTTGGGTTGTCTTTATTTTAGCCAGTATTTTTATAATTACAGCCGTATCTAATGGGGCAAATCTTACCGACGGAATAGATGGATTAGCGGCTGGCACTTCGGCTATAATAGTTTTAACCTTAGGGATTTTTGCATGGGTTTCTGGTAATATTATTTTCTCAGAATACTTAAATATTATGTACATACCTAGAGTTTCAGAAATCACAATTTATATAGCAGCTTTCGTTGGTGCTTTAATTGGTTTTTTGTGGTATAATACCTATCCGGCACAGGTGTTTATGGGAGATACAGGAAGTTTAACCATTGGCGGAATTATAGCTGTTATAGCAATTGCAGTACGGAAAGAGTGGTTAATACCAGTATTGTGTGGCATCTTCTTAGCAGAAAATTTATCTGTGGTAATGCAGGTCAGTTATTTTAAATACACCCGAAAAAAATATGGAGAAGGCAAACGCATCTTTAAAATGTCGCCTTTGCATCACCACTATCAAAAATCGGGGTATCACGAAAGTAAAATAGTAACACGTTTTTGGATTGTTGGGGTTTTACTTGCCATATTAACTATTGTTACGCTTAAGATAAGATAATGCAAAAATTAGTAATTCTTGGGGGTGGAGAAAGTGGTGTAGGTACTGCGCTTTTAGCAAAAGCAAAAGGCTATGACGTTTTTGTGTCTGATAAAGGAGAAATAAAGAAAACATATAAAGACGTTCTTTTAAATAACGAAATTGAGTTTGAAGATAAGCAACATACAGTATCAAAAATTCTGAATGCAGATCTTGTAATGAAAAGCCCTGGGATTCCAGATAAAGTGGCATTGGTACAGCAAATCCGAGACGCAAAAATTAAAGTAGTTTCAGAAATTGAATTTGCATCAAAATTTACAGACGCAACATTGGTGGCAATAACTGGTAGTAATGGTAAAACAACCACGGCAACATTAACGCACCATCTGTTACAGCAAAATTTAGATGTGGGTTTAGCAGGCAATATTGGAGATAGTTTTGCTAAACAAATTTTAAACAAAAATCACAAAAACTATGTCCTAGAGGTTAGCAGTTTTCAATTAGATGATACTAAAAACTTTAAACCAAATATCGCTGTATTAACTAATATTACACCAGATCATTTAGATCGGTACGATTTTAAGTTTGAAAACTATATCGCTTCAAAATTCAAAATTATAGAAAATCAAACTGAAGACGATTATTTTATATACGATGCAGATGATGAGGTCATTGTAGCGTGGTTACAAAATAATTCAATTCAATCTAAAAAATTGCCTTTTTCTTTAACAAAAAAGCTAGAGCAAGGCGCATATTACACTAATAATCAAATACTAATAACCATAGATAATAACCAATTTATTATGTCAACAGATAGCTTAACATTAAAAGGAAAGCACAATATAAAAAACACAATGGCAGCTTCTACGGTGGCACATTTATTAAAAATAAGAAAGCAAACTATTCGCGAAAGTTTAGAAAATTTTCAGGGTGTTGAGCATCGTTTAGAGCGTGTGCTAAAAATTAATAAAGTGCAATACATCAACGATTCTAAAGCTACAAATGTTAATGCAACTTACTATGCTTTAGAAAGTATGAGCGCGCCAACAGTTTGGATTGTTGGTGGTGTAGATAAAGGAAATAATTATAAAGAATTATTTCCTTTTGTAAATGAAAAAGTAAAAGCAATAATTTGCTTAGGTACTGATAACGCTAAATTATTTGAAACCTTTGGAAACATGGTAGATGTTATTGTAGAAGCACAACAGATGCCTGAAGCGGTTAAAATAGCCTATAAAATTGCAAATGCTGGTGATAATGTATTGTTGTCTCCAGCTTGTGCAAGTTTCGATTTGTTTGAAAACTATGAAGATCGTGGACGTCAATTTAAAAATGCGGTAAGGCAATTGTAATTCTATTTTTAGCCTTTCAAGAGGAAGTGCTAATATGGGATGTATAACATCATAACAATTAAACCAATTCTTCTCTTTGAGAAGCGTGCATACAAAAAAAGAACACATAGAAAATGGGCAACATATTTACACAAATAAAAGGAGATAGAGCCATTTGGGCTATAGCTACATTATTGGCTATATTCTCATTTTTGCCTGTGTATAGCGCTGCAAGTAATTTGGCATATTCTGGAGGAAATACCAATACATTTTCCTTTTTTGTAAAACATTTTATGCACCTATTTTTAGGGTTTGCTATACTATTTGGTGTGCATAAAGTGCCTTACAGGTATTTTAGAGGTTTGTCTATGGTAATGACACCTATAGTACTTGTTTTGTTGTTAATTACAATGCTACAAGGTACAACCATAGAAGGTGCAAATGCTAGTAGATGGATACGGATTCCTATAGTAAACATGTCGTTTCAAACCTCTACATTGGCAGCGGTAGTTATTATGGTTTATGTGGCACGTTACCTCTCAAAAATAAAAGATAAAGAGGTTAGTTTTAAAGACACTATTTTACCACTTTGGGCACCTGTATTTTTAATGCTGCTATTAATTTTGCCCGCAAATTTTTCTACAACAGCCATTATTTTTTTAATGGTAATGATGTTAACTTTTATTGGTGGTTATCCTTTTAAATACCTTTTGGTGGTTATAGGAACTGGTGTTGTGGCATTAGCTTTATTTGTTTTGGTGGCAAAAGCTTTTCCTGAGGCAATGCCAAACCGAATTGATACATGGATGAGCAGAATTGAAAATTTTGCAAACGGTGAAGATACCGAAGCCGATTATCAAATCGAAAAAGCAAAAATAGCTATTGCTTCTGGCGATATATTTGGTGTTGGGCCTGGTAAAAGTGTGCAAAAAAACTTTTTACCCCAATCATCGTCAGATTTTATATTTGCAATAATTATTGAAGAGTATGGTTTGTTTGGCGGTATTTGCTTACTTATTTTGTATTCTTGGTTGTTGTTTAGAATTGTTATTGTTTCTCAAAAAGCAGATAGTGTTTTTGGTAAACTTTTAGTTTTAGGTGTTGGTTTACCAATCGTTTTTCAAGCATTAATAAACATGGCAGTTGCCGTAGAATTGTTTCCTGTAACTGGGCAAACCTTACCATTAATTAGTAGTGGTGGTACATCTATTTGGATGACTTGTTTAGCAATTGGGATTATATTAAGTGTTAGCGCAAAGCGCGAAGAAATTAAAGCACAACAATTGTCTGAAACGGAAAACCCTTTAGATATTTTAACCGAAGCGATTTAGAAACAAGAAACAAAAGGCAAGTAAAGAGAAAAGAGAAAAACCAAAACTGAAAGCTAACAATTAAAACAAAAATTTTAAAAGTTGAAGAAAAACAAAACATATCGTTTTATCGTATCTGGTGGTGGCACAGGCGGACATATTTATCCGGCAGTTGCAATTGCAGACGAGTTAAAGTTGCGTTATCCAAATGCCAAGTTTTTGTTTGTTGGAGCTTCAGACCGCATGGAAATGGATAAAGTGCCACAAGCTGGGTACAAAATTAAAGGCTTATGGATTTCTGGTATTCAAAGAAAACTAACACTAAAAAACGTTTTGTTTCCAATTAAGTTAATTTTTAGCCTCTGGAAATCAAGAAAAATAATAAAATCGTTTCAGCCAGATGTAGTTATTGGTACAGGTGGTTTTGCAAGTGGTCCATTATTGCAAATGGCAACTTTAAACAACATTAAAACATTAATACAAGAGCAAAATTCTTATCCTGGTATTACTAATAAATTATTAGGCAAAAAAGTGGATACAATTTGTGTGGCTTATCATGGTTTAGAGAAATTTTTTCCTAAAGAAAAAATAAGATTAACGGGTAATCCTATTAGAAAAGCGGTTTTAGACGTTAAAGATAAATGCGAGGAAGCTCATAAAGCATTCAAATTAAATGCTAATAAACAAACGCTTTTAGTTTTGGGTGGAAGCTTGGGTGCAAGACGTATTAACCAATTAATTGTACAAAATTTTGAAGTGTTTAATGCTCATAATATTGAAGTAATTTGGCAATGTGGTAACTTGTATTACGAGCAATACAAGCAGTATAACGAATTAGAAAACGTGCAAGTTTATGCCTTTTTAAATACCATGGATTTAGCTTATGCGGCTGCCGATGTTATAATATCTCGAGCTGGCGCAATTTCTGTTTCAGAATTATGTGGTGTTGGTAAACCTGTTATTTTTATACCCTCACCAAACGTTGCAGAAGATCATCAAACAAAAAATGCAAAAGCAATTGCAGATAAGCAGGCCGCAATTTTAATTAAAGAAAAAGATTTAGAATTTAATTTTGAAAAGCAATTTTCAGATTTAATTTCAGATACAACCCAACAAGAAAAATTAAGAAAAAACATTAAAGCTTTAGCATTGGTAAATGCAACAGATGCCATAGTTGACGAAGTTGAAAAATTAGTATCCCATCTTCCGTCTTCCCAAAGTGAAGATACTAACAAAAGTATGTCCTCAGAAAAAAAATCAGACATAGATTTCAAGCAAAGTAATTCAGTCAACAGTAAGAAAGGTCTTCCTCTTGGAAAGGGTTTAGGTTGGGAATCTATTTATTTTATTGGTATCGGTGGTATTGGTATGAGTGCTTTGGCGCGTTATTTTTTAGCTAATAATAAGCTAGTTGCAGGTTATGATAAAACACCATCAGCGCTTACTGAAGCGTTAGAAAATTTAGGTGCAAAAATTCACTTTAATGATACTGTTTCAGAAATTGATGCGTCATTCTTAAATTCAGAAAAAACCTTAATTGTTTATACACCAGCAATTCCGAGTGATCATTCGCAATTAAATTATTTTAAAAATAAGGGTTTTACGGTGTTAAAACGTTCGGCAGTTTTAGGAGAAATTACCAAACAAACCGTTTGTTTAGCTGTTGCTGGCACACATGGCAAAACAACAACAACAAGTATTTTGGGGCATTTGTTAAACGCATGCAATGTGCCAGTAACTGCATTTTTAGGTGGTGTTAGCGAGAATTATAATTCAAACTTAATACTAAACGGAACAGAAGTTACTGTGGTTGAGGCAGATGAATTTGACCGCTCGTTTTTAACGCTTTCACCAGATTTTGCCAGTATTACGTCTATGGATGCAGATCATTTAGATATTTATGGAGATGCCAATGAGCTTAAAAAAACGTTCAAAGATTTTACAGAATGTATAAAGCCAAACGGAAAATTGTTTGTTAAAAATGGGTTGCCATTGCCTGGTATTACCTACGGTATCGAAGACGATTCTGAGTATAGTGCGCAAAACGTAAGCATACATAATGGGTGTTATGTATTTAATGTTAAAACGCCAAGTGGTTTGTTTAAAGACTTTAAATTTAGTTTACCAGGAAGACATAACTTATCTAATGCTGTAATTGCGTTAGCTATGGCAATAGAATATGGGTGCTCGCCTAAGGAGCTCGCAAGAGGTTTGGCAACTTATAAGGGTGTAAAACGGCGATTTACATACCATATTAAAACCGATGACTTTGTATATATAGACGACTATGCGCACCATCCTGAAGAAATTAATGCAGTACACCAAGCGGTAAGAGAAATGTATCCCAATAAAAAAGTGTTAGCCATTTTTCAGCCACATTTATTTACCAGAACACGAGATTTTTGCGATGATTTTGCAACAAGTCTTTCAAAATTTGATGCGTTATTTCTTTTAGATATTTATCCTGCAAGAGAATTGCCAATAGAAGGAGTAAATTCAAAATGGCTGTTAGATAAAATTGAAAATTCAAACAAAAAAATTATTCAAAAATCAGACTTAATTAACGAAATAAAAAACACAGATGCTCAGGTGGTTTTAACCATCGGAGCTGGTGATATAGGTAACCAAGCACAACACATTAAAAAAGTATTTAGCGTTGAAAATTAATTATAACTACATAAAAATTATTGGGTTATTTGTTTTAGTGGGCTTTCTGTTTGCGTTCTCTAACCAAAGAAATAAAGCTCGAAAAATTGGTGCACCACACATAAAATTTTTGGGGGAAAATAAATTATTTATTACAGATGCTACTGTTAGTAAATTATTAAAACAAAATGAGCCAACTATAACAAATTTATCTAAAGATATTATAGATTTGAATGTTGTAGAAAATGCGCTCAATGCTAATGCAATGATTAAGAAAGCAGAGGTGTTTTTGTCAGTAAATGCAAGGCTTTCGGTAGAGATTTTACAAAAACGACCTATTGCTAGGGTTAACACAAATGCAGCATATTACATAGATGATGAAGGTTCGTTTATGCCATTATCGTCTAATTATTCTGCAAGAGTGCCATTAGTAACGGGTTATATTAACAAAAATAATCTTAATACTGTTTTTCAATTTGCAAAAGCTGTTGATGGAGATGAGTTTTTAAAAACCCATGTTATAGAAATTCATCAGAATAAAGATGAAACTATTGATTTTAAAATTCGAAAAAATGAGTTTACAGTACATTTAGGATCTTTAAAATTACTAGAAAAGAAGATAAATAATTTTAAAGCCTTTTACCAAAAAGGATTAAAAGATAATATTTTAGACCACTACAAAACGGTGAATCTAAAGTTTGATAAACAGGTTATTTGCACCAAAAAGTAATTATGGAAAAGCATAATATTTCGGTAGGATTAGATATAGGAACCACAAAAATTGTGGCTATGATCGGTCGTAAAAATGAGTATAATAAAGTTGAAATTATAGGTATTGGCAAATCTAAAAGCATGGGCGTACACCGTGGCGTAGTTAATAATATTACACAAACAATACAGTCTATTCAGTTAGCTGTGCAAGAAGCAGAAGCAGATGCATCAGAAAAAATTGAAGAGGTTACTGTAGGCATTGCGGGTCAGCATATACGTAGTTTACAACATAGTGATTATATAACACGCGCCAACTCAGATTTGGTTATTGATGATGCAGATATTGAGCGTTTAATTAACCAAGTGCATAAATTGGTAATGCTACCTGGCGAAGAAATTATCCATGTATTGCCACAAGAATTTAAGGTAGATGGCCAAGCCGAAGTTAAAGAACCAATAGGTATGTATGGTGCACGAGTAGAAGCAAATTTTCATGTTGTTGTTGGGCAAATGTCATCTATAAGAAATATTGGACGTTGTGTAAAAACTTCTGGTTTGCAATTAGAAGGCATAACATTAGAGCCTTTAGCGTCGGCAAATGCCGTATTAAGCACAGAAGAGAAAGAAGCTGGTGTTGCATTATTAGATATTGGTGGTGGTACAACAGATTTAGCTGTTTTTAAAGACGGCATTATTCGCCATACAGCAGTGATTCCATTTGGAGGAAATGTAATTACAGAAGACATAAAAGAAGGATGCTCTATAATTGAAAAACAAGCAGAACTTTTAAAAATAAAATTTGGGTCGGCATGGCCAGGAGAAAATAAAGAAAATGAAATTGTGTCTATTCCAGGTTTGCGAGGAAGAGATCCAAAAGAAATTACACTCAAAAATTTATCTAAAATTATCCACGCAAGAGTTGTAGAAATTATAGAGAAGGTTTATTTAGAAATAAAAAATTATGGGCACGAGGAGCAAAAGAAAAAATTAATTGCAGGTATTGTTATTACAGGTGGTGGAAGCCAACTAAAACATTTAAAGCAATTGGTAGAATATATTACTGGTATGGATACCAGAATTGGTTACCCAAACGAGCATATTGCAGGAGATAGTGATGCAGATATTGCAAGTCCGCTATACGCAACTGCTGTTGGTTTAGTAATGGACGGATTAAAACGTCTTGAACGTAAAAAAGAAGATGAGATAGAAGAGGTTATTGTTTCAGAAACAGAAGAAGAAAACAAAATTGAAGACGAGACCATTGTTGAAAAAAACAAAAAAGAAAGCAAATCCTTTTTAGATAAATTAACAGATCGTGTTAAAGAATTTTTAGATAATGCCGAGTAAGGATAATTATAGCATACTCTAAACAAACAACGCATACCAAAAGAAAAAAGAAACCCATAAGTACAAGTAACATGAGCAATAACAACGAATTTGGAAGCATTTCCTTCGATTTACCAAAAAACCAATCTAACGTCATTAAAGTTATAGGTGTTGGAGGTGGAGGCAGTAATGCCATTAACCACATGTTTTTGCAAGGCATTAAAGGTGTCGATTTTATAATTAGCAATACAGATGCGCAAGCACTTCAAAATAGTGGTGTGCCAAATAAAATTCAGTTAGGTGTTGCTTTAACAGAAGGTCTAGGCGCAGGAGCCAACCCAGAAGTTGGTGAGCAAGCGGCTATAGAAAGTATGGAAGACATTCGTAGAATGTTAGAAACAAATACAAAAATGGTATTTATTACAGCTGGTATGGGCGGCGGTACTGGTACTGGAGCTGCACCTGTAATCGCAAAACTAGCAAAAGAATTAGATATCTTAACTGTTGGTATTGTAACAATGCCATTTCAGTTTGAAGGTAAAATGCGAAATGAACAAGCGCAGATTGGTGTAGAAAAATTACGACAGCATGTAGATTCTTTAGTTGTAATAAATAATAATAAGCTAAGAGAAGTCTATGGTAATCTTGGTTTTAAAGCAGGTTTCTCTAAAGCAGACGAGGTATTATCTACCGCATCTCGTGGTATAGCAGAAGTTATTACACATCACTACACACAAAATATAGATTTACGCGATGCCAAAACCGTTTTAAGTAATAGCGGAACAGCAATTATGGGATCTGCAACAGCTTCTGGCCAATCAAGATCGCAAGATGCAATTATGAAAGCTTTAGATTCACCATTGCTTAATGATAATAAAATTACTGGAGCTAAAAATGTATTGTTACTTATCGTTTCTGGTTCTCAGGAAATTACGATTGATGAAATAGGAGAAATTAACGATCATATACAAACCGAGGCTGGTTTTGGTGCTAACATTATTATGGGTGTTGGAGAAGATGAGTCGTTGCAAGAGTCTATCTCTGTAACGATTATAGCAACAGGTTTTAATGTTGATCAGCAAGATGAAATTTCAAACACAGAAACTAAAAAAGTTATTCATACATTAGGTGAAGACTTAGAGGACAATATTAGAGTTTCTAAAAAACCAATAAGCAAATCACCTTTAAACGTTACTGCACCAAAAGAAACACCAATATTAAGACACACTTTAGTAGATGATGCCGAAGCAGAGGTTAAAAAAAAGAACAATGTCGCTAATTTAGATTTAATACCAACAACAAATATTTTGCGAGACATTAATGTTGTTTGTGAGGAAGTTTTAGATGTAAATACAGACGATTTTGTTATTACGTCTGTAAAAAATGAACCTTTACAAACTGAGGTAGAAGAGCAAACAACTTTAACTTTTGATTTGCCAATTACGCAAAGCGAACCAAAAACGGTAGAGCATATACAACCAAAAAATGAAAAATTATTATTTCAATTAGATGAGGATATTAAAAATATTGAAGTTACAGATACTATCGATGTTGTCTCAGAATCTAGAAGTAATGTTGAAGCAGAAAAGCGTTATATATTAGATGCTACAGAGTCTGAAGTAAATTCAAAAAAAACACCAAAAACGCAAAAAGAAGATATAGTTTTTGAACGAAAAGTTTTAGAGAACAAAGAAAGTAAGGCTAATGTTGAACAAGAAATTGATCCCATGCATAGCTCAATCTCCGAATTGTTAATTTCTAGAGCAAGCCAGCGTAGGCAAAAAATGAAAGATTTTAATTATAAGTTTAATAATGCTAAGGTAGATGAAATCGAAAAAGAGCCAGCATATAAAAGGCGAGGTGTAAATTTAGAGAATACACAACACTCATCAGAGACGAACACCTCAAGGCTTTCTGTTGGCACAGATGACAATGACGATCTGCAATTAAGATCTAATAATTCTTTTTTACACGATAATGTAGATTAACATTGTTTTACGCATTAAAAAAAGGTGCTAATACTACCAATTAGCATTCAAAATGTGATATAAATAATTAGAGTTATAGAGCCTATTTTGAGTGCTAATTGGTATTACTTCTTTATTATGTTAAATAATTGTATTTTTAGCAATAAAATACAACAAATCTAAAATGGGGAAAATTATTGCTATAGCAAACCAAAAAGGTGGTGTTGGTAAAACAACAACAGCAATAAATTTAGCGTCTTCTTTAGCCGCATTACATAAAAATGTAATGCTTATAGATGCAGACCCACAAGCTAATGCTACTTCTGGTTTGGGGTTTGAATCTACAGATTTTGCTAATGGTACATATAAGTTTATGGAGGGGTTATGTGACCCAGAAGATTGTATATTAAAAATAGCTGAGAGTAGCGAATTTTATTTTATACCAACAAAAATAGATTTAGCACTATTAGAAACCAAACGAAAAATAAAAGCCAACGTTAATAAACTTAAAAATACTTTAGGATTAATAAAAGACGATTACGATTTTATAATTATTGATTGCCCACCAAGTCTTGGGCTTATATTATTAAATGTTTTTAACGCTAGTGACAGTATTTTAATACCTGTACAGTGCGAATTTTACGCATTTCAAGGTTTAAATAAATTATTGAGAACGTTTAAAACCGTTAAAAAAACATTTAATGCTAATTTAGATATTGAAGGCATTTTGCTTACCATGTATAATCCTAACTTATCAGTATCTAATGAGATAAAATCTCAGGTAGAAGCACATTTCGATTTTTTAGTTTTAAATACGTTAATACATAGAAACGTAAAACTAAGTGAAGCACCAAGCCATGGAAAAAGTATATTATCTTACAACAGAAATAGTGTTGGTGCTACAAATTATTTAAATTTGGCAAACGAAATAAGTATTAAAAACGATTATAACGTGTCAGACAATTCAAAAAAACTAGGAAAATCATTATCTCAAATCCTCAAGGAAGATACAATTGATGACATAGATTTTATCGTTAACATTAACGACCGTTCTAATGAAAATAATGAAAACTATAACTTTAATAACCTTTTGGGTTATAGTAAGGAAAACGTGAAAAAAAAGTTAGGTCTTTTGTTTAATGATCCAAATAGTGATATATGGATGTATAGATTAAACGAAGGATTTAATGTTTTAAAAAAGAACTATTTATATCTGTATTTTAAAAATTCTAAGGTTTTTCATATTGAGTTAAAACGATTCAAGCAAAACGAAGAAAAGGCAATCGCCAACTTAAAAAAGCTAACACAAGAAGACAGAAATGTGTTCTCATAAAAAATAATGGACTTATTAAAGTTGCTTTTTATTACTAGTAAATAATCGTACTTTTAAACCCTATTAAAATAAATAATCTAATGGGTAAAATCATTGCTATTGCAAATCAAAAAGGAGGTGTTGGTAAAACAACAACTTCCGTAAATTTAGCCGCGTCTCTCGGTGTCTTAGAAAAAAAGGTATTACTTATAGACGCAGATCCGCAAGCCAATGCAACATCTGGCTTTGGTATAGATGTAGATAGTGTAGAGTTTGGCACCTATCAGGTTTTAGAACATACCCAATCTGCAGAAAGTGTTATCTTAAAATCTAACGCACCAAATGTAGATGTTATACCTGCTCATATAGATTTAGTCGCTATTGAGATAGAATTGGTAGATAAAGACGCAAGAGAATACATGCTAAAAAAAGCCATAGTAGATTTAAAATCTAAATACGATTATATTTTAATAGATTGCGCACCATCATTAGGTTTGCTAACTCTAAATGCATTAACCGCAGCAGACGCTGTACTAATACCTATACAATGCGAGTATTTTGCTTTAGAAGGTCTTGGTAAGTTACTAAATACCATAAAAAGTGTACAAAAAATACACAATAAAAACCTAGATATTGAAGGTCTTTTATTAACCATGTACGACTCGCGCTTGCGTTTATCTAACCAAGTTGTCGAAGAGGTACAAAAACACTTTAGTAATATGGTTTTTAGTACAATTATTCAACGTAATGTACGTTTAAGTGAAGCACCAAGTTATGGCGAAAGTATAATAAGCTATGATGTAAATAGTAAAGGTGCAACCAATTATTTAAGTTTAGCAAAAGAGATTATCAATAAAAACAAATAGATTAATGGCAAAGGCAACAAAAAAACAAGCGCTAGGCCGTGGTCTCTCAGCATTACTAAAAGACCCAGAAAACGATATAAACTCGGCAGAAGATAAAAATGCAGACAAAGTTGTTGGTAATATTGTTGAATTAGATCTCCAAAGTATTGAGGTTAATCCATTTCAACCAAGAACCAATTTTAGTGAAGACGCATTAAGAGAACTGGCATCGTCTATCCGCGAGCTTGGAGTTATTCAACCCATAACGGTTAGGAAATTAGCCTTTAATACCTACCAATTAGTCTCTGGCGAACGTCGTTTTAGAGCTTCAAAATTAGTAGGTTTAGATGCAATACCTGCCTACATCCGTATCGCAAACGATCAGGAATCTTTAGAAATGGCATTGGTAGAAAATATTCAACGTCAAGATTTAGACCCAATAGAAATTGCACTATCTTACCAACGTTTAATTGATGAAATTAGCCTCACACAAGCGCAAATGAGCGAGCGTGTTGGTAAAAAACGATCAACAATTGCTAACTACCTACGTTTGTTAAAATTAGATCCTATTATACAAACAGGTATGCGAGATGGGTTTATAAGTATGGGGCATGGTAGAGCTATGGTAAACATAGATAGCTTAACCGACCAGTTAGAGGTTTACGAAAAAATAATAAGCCACAAACTTTCCGTAAGAGCAACAGAGCAATTAGTAAAAGAACTTAGTTCAACTTCAACTGAAAAACCTAAAACCGTTATAGCAGAAATTCCTAGTCATATAAAAAAGGGTGTAACGTCGTTTTCAGAATATTTTGGTCACAAAATAGAGGTTAAGGTTGCAAAAAATGGCAGCGGAAAAATTACAATTCCATTTCATTCTGAAGAAGATTTTAGTAGAATTAAAAAATTAATAGATAGTGCAAAATAAACGTTTCTATATATTTTTATGTAGTGTTGCAATTACTGCAATCACTTTTGCACAAAAAGGCAAAGATGCTAAAGCTGTAAATACAGCGTTTGTTGTAACCGATACGATTGTTAAAAAAACCATAGATCCGTTAAGACCAGCCAAAGCCGCTTTTTTTTCTGCAATTATACCAGGATTAGGGCAAGCTTATAATAAGAAATACTGGAAAATACCTATAGTCTATGCCGCTTTAGGAACTGGTGTATATTTCTATGATCGAAATAATAAGCAATACAACCGTTACCGAGATGCCTATAAAAGACGCTTGGCAGGCTTTAAAGATGATGAGTTTTATGGAGATGGTGCCACACCAACCTTATCTAACGATGCACTAATTAGAGCTCAAGATCAGTTTAGACGCAACAAAGAACTTTCATTATTAGTAACTATTGGTATGTATGCGTTAAATATTATTGAAGCCAATGTAGATGCGCATTTACTACAATTTAATGTCGATGAAAATTTAAGCCTAAGTCCGCATTACCAATATAATAGAATGGAAAACACTTCAGATTTGGGGCTAACACTTAATTTTAAATTTTAGTTTGAAGTTTTTAAATGACCATTTAGTAAATTAGTTCTAAATTTATACACTAATAAATTTCAAAACATGAAAATTGCTTTACTCGGTTATGGCAGAATGGGAAAAAGTATAGAAACCATAGCATTGCAACGTGGGCATACTATGACTTTAAAAGTTGCTCAAAGTACGTCTAATTTAGATTTTTCTAACACCGATGTAGCCATAGATTTTAGTGTGCCAACCGCAGCAGTTGCAAATATTAAAAGTGCGTTAAATGCTAATGTACCTGTTATTTGTGGCACAACAGGTTGGTTAGAGTCTTATAATGAGGTAGTTACACATTGTAAAGCTAAAAACGGCACGTTTTTATATGCTTCCAACTTTAGTTTAGGTGTAAATGTTTTTTTTGAAATTAATAAAAAACTAAGTCAACTTATGTCTGGTTTTAATGACTATTCAACAGAAATAGAAGAAATTCATCACACCAAAAAATTAGATGCACCAAGCGGAACAGCCATTACTTTAGCAGAACAAATTATAGCACATACCAACTATAAAAATTGGTCGCTAAACCCACCAAGCTCAAACGAAATTTTTATAGATGCCAAGCGCATAGAAAATGTACCAGGCACACACCAAGTAACGTATAACTCTAAAATTGATACCATAAGTATAAAGCATACGGCGCATAACAGGCAAGGTTTTGCTATGGGAGCAGTTATAGCAGCAGAATGGATTAAAGATAAAAAAGGTATTTTTACCATGCAAGATGTGTTAAACATTGGTTAATTTGCCAAAAAAATGAAACAAATTATAATTTTTTTCAACCAACATTTAGACTAAATAGTATATTATGACCTGGACACAATGGTTTATTTTTTTAATAATTATACAAATTATACATGGCTTAGGTACATGGAAACTATATATTAAAGCTGGCAGACAAGCTTGGGAGGCATTTGTGCCTATCTACAATGCTGTAGTTTTAATGAAAATTATTAATCGCCAATGGTGGTGGATTCTATTACTCTTTTTACCAATAGTAAATCTTATAATGATTCCTGCAGTTTGGGTAGAAACGGCTAGGAGTTATGGTAAAGACACTAAATTAGATGCTTTACTTTGTATTATAACATTAGGGTTTTATTTGTATTACCTAAATTATGTTGCAGATGTACAATACATTAAAGACCGAAAACTAAAACCAAAAACACCAGCTGGCGAGTGGATTACATCTATTCTTTTTGCCATAGTTGCCGCAACTATTGTGCATACGTATTTCTTTCAGCCGTTTGTTATTCCGTCGTCATCGTTAGAAAAATCGTTGTTGGTTGGAGATTTTCTTATTGTAAGTAAAATACATTACGGAGCAAGAACACCAATGACAACCGTTGCTGCGCCAATGGTGCACGATACTATTCCTAAATTAGGACTAAAATCTTATGTGTATAACGATAAATTTGAAGAACGTAACACCTCTTGGTTAAATAAACTGCAATTACCATACTTTAGATTGCCAGGTTTTGAAACTATTGAGCGTAATGATATTGTGGTATTTAATCAGCCAGCAGATACGTTGTTGGATATGAATGATTTTAACCCAGATCGTAATTATTATAAACCAATTGACAAAAAAACCAACTTAGTAAAACGTTGTGTTGGTGTTGCTGGCGATACTTTAGAACTAAGAAATGGGTATGTTTTTATTAACGGAAAGCAAAATAAATTACCACCAAGAGCACAACTTCAGTTTTCTTACGAAATTACGTTTAAGCGTAACCTTCAACCTGCAAGAATTTACGATATTCTAAAAAAGCACGATATCACAGATGGTTTAGGCTATGGTAGCACGGAAGGTTCGTACCGTATTCCTGCAGCTTCAGATAAAGCCATTGCAAAACTAAAAAACCACCCCGAAGTTGCTCTAATTGTACCTATTAGAAAAGCCGTTGGTGAGAAAGATGATATTTTTCCGAGAGGAGCAAACCATAATTGGAATATTGATAACTTCGGTAAAATTTGGATTCCAAAAAAAGGAGCTTCAATAAATTTAACAGTAGAAAATTTGCCAGTGTATAAACGTGTTATTTCAGAATACGAAGGTCATAACATATTTGCTCAAGGCAACCAAATTATTATTGATAACAAAGTAGCCACGTTTTACACCTTTAAACAAGATTATTATTGGATGATGGGAGATAACCGCCACAACTCTATTGATAGTCGTTATTGGGGATTTGTGCCTTTTAACCACACGTTTGGTAAACCAGTGTTTATATGGATGAGTATAGATGGTATTAACGACGGTATTAAAAATTGGAGTTTGCGTTGGGATAGAATTTTTACAACCGTTAGTGGTAGTGGAGAACGCACCTCTTACCTTATTCCGTTTTTAATAGTTATTATTGGTTTTACTTTTTTCAATAAATGGAGAAAGAAAAAGAAAGCTGCAAAAAACGTGTAGCTTAATTTTGTCATTTTTTTCAAAACTAAAAGTGTTCTTTTTTTTTTGAAACGTAGATTTAAATTATAATTCATGTTACAGCATTTTATAATAGATTTTTAATAGCTATGGATTGTATAATTCGGCCGTCATATTTTCCTAACATCGCTCATTTTGTGGCTATAAGTAATGCCAAACACATTCATTTAGAGGTTTGCGACAATTACCAAAAACAAAGTTATAGAAACCGTACAGAAATTTATGCTGCTAATGGCAAACTCGCTTTAACAGTACCTGTAACTTATACGCAGAAGCATAGGCAATTGTATAAAGAGGTTAAAATTGCAAACGAAGAAAACTGGCAGCAACTGCATTTAAAATCCTTACAATCTGCTTACAGAATGTCGCCTTTTTTTGAGTTTTATATAGATGATTTAATACCACTATTTGAAAAACGTTTTAATTTTATTTTAGATTTTAATTTGAATTGTTTTGAGGTGGTGTTAGCATGTCTTCAAATGCAGCCTACAATTTTTGAAACTTCAAGATTTGAAAAACATCCAGAAAATAAAAAAGATTTTAGAGACTTAGTAAAACGAAATAGTGAGGTAATTACTTTAAAACCTTATACGCAAGTATTTACTCAAAAACACGGTTTTATTCCCAATCTCAGCATTTTAGATTTACTTTTTAATGAAGGTCCTAATACAGAATTGTACCTAAAACGTCAAAACTTGTAAGCATGCTGCAATTTAGTGTTCATTATGGCCTGCATTTTTTATTGCCATTAGTAGTCGCAATTTTATGTTTTAAAACAAAGTGGTTAAAAGCGTATTTCATTATGCTATCAACGTTTATTATAGATTTAGACCATGTGTTAGCTAACCCAATTTTTGATCCAAACCGTTGCAGTATTAACTTTCATCCGTTGCATACTTATTATGCCATTGCAGTTTACGTTTTATTATTACTGCCCAAACGCACACGTATTTTTGCTATAGGTTTGCTAATTCATATTTTAGCAGATACTGCCGATTGTAGCTTTCTATAAGTTTAAAATGGCTTTAATGGGGTAGTGGTCCGATAGTTTTGTGTTGTAGGTTTTAAATGTATTAACATTAAAAGCATCATCAACCAATATAAAATCAATTCTAACAGGGAAAAATTTAAAATCGTAAGTGCGCCCAAAACCTTCGCCAGCAGTTTCAAACGTATCTATTAAATCTCCTTTTAGTTCTTTGTAAACATAAGAGTATGCCGTATTATTAAAATCGCCTGCAATAATAACTTTGTAATTGCAAGTTGCTTTGTGTGCATTAAATAGCTCGGCTTGTGTTTGTTGTGCGATAAATGTTGTACTCACTTGGTTAAATAACTCACTAGAGGTTTCTTTATTTAGCGTTTTTACATTTGTATCTATGCCCGAAGATTGCAAATGTAAATTATAAACACGCAGCGTATCTTGATCTTTTACAACATCTATAAAAATGGCATTATTAGATGTTTTTTGAAATTTAACCGATCCTGAATTTATGATAGGTAATTTTGAAAAAATAGCTTGTCCGCTATGTATTTTTCCATCAGAGAGTAATTGGTATTTATGGTAGCCAGAAATGCGAATGGATTTTTTTTCATGATATTCTTGTATGCACAATATATCGGGTTGTTCGGTTTTAATAAAGTTTATAATATCCTTTTTTACAGTTTTGCTCGGTAGCCAATTAAATAAGTTAAAAAGCCTAACATTGTAAGTCATTATACTAATGTTTTTAGAATCTTCGACACCTTTGGTAGAAGAAAATTTATACATCGCATTAATGTAGCGGTAACCAAAACCTAAAACAATTAACGATAGCAAAAGTTGTTTTTTTAGTTTGAATAACCAATAGATAAAAAATAGTATATTAATGAGTAGTAATAACGGAACGCTTAGAGATAATACGGATAACGCAGCAAAGGTTTTTGGTGGTATGTATTGCAATATATAAGACATTAACAGCAAAAAAGCGGCTAATGAATTAATAATAAACATAAGTTTATCTCTAAGTTTTAATCCTTTCATTTTAGATGTTTACTTGCCTGCTCTAAACAGAAATTCTTTTTCTTCAGAGGTTAAGCTTTCGTAACCACTTTTACTAATTTTATCGAGAATTAAGTCTATTTTTTTCTGTTTGTTGTAGGTGTTAAAGTCATCTTTGGTTTTGCCTCCATAATTTTTTGATGCGCTCTTACGATGTACAGTTTTTAAATTAGATTTTGGTTTAAACCAAGTTAATACAGTGTCCATACTGCGTTCAAAACCAGTGCCAATATCTTTGCCTTGTTTTAACTTTATAGCATATAAGTAGCCTAATGCAGCTCCGCCTAAATGCGCAATGTAACCACCTTGATTATTGCCAAATAGACCAAGAACATCTAAGGTAATTAGAGCTATAGCAACATGTTTTAATTTTATGTTTACTATAAAAACGCTTACTTCGCGCTCTGCCATATAAATCCCCAGAAAAATAATTAAAGCTCTAACACCAGCAGATGCACCAACTAAACCTGTTGAAGGTTTTAAAAATGAATTTGATAAAACATTATATGCAAACAGAAATGCTAAGCCACCAACTAAAATTCCTAAAACATAAATATTTAGTGCCGTTTTTACTCTAATAGTGGTTGTTACTAGTTTAGAAATATAATATAAAACGATAAGGTTTAGTAACAGATGTATAAAACCGTAGTGCGTAAATCCGTAAGTAATTAAAGACCATGGTTGTGTAATAAAATCTCTGAAGTGAGCTGGTAATTGAAAATAATTGAATATACCAAAACCTAAAATGTCTTTAACTAAAAAACTTAAAACAAAAACAATCGTATTTATGACAATAATTTTACCAAAAATATCAAGAGTTTTTAGCTTGTATTTTAATTCTTGTAGTGTCATTTTTAATCCATTCTGTATTTGTTCATACTATTCTTTTTCCAATACCACATAATAATAAAACCCGTTAATGCACCACCAACGTGAGCCATATAAGCCGTGTTGCTAGGACTAAAAAAGGATTGACCAGAAAAAGCTGAAAAGATGTCTAATAAAATAATACCAGGAATAAAATACTTGGCTTTTATTGGTATTGGTAAAAATAGCATCATCAGTTTAGCGTTAGGATTCATCATACCAAAAGCAGCTAAAATTCCCATAATACAACCAGACGCTCCAACCATAGAAGCATTATAAACATTAAACATGTGTTGTAATTTTAGTTTTTGTTCTAAATTAACACCAGGTAAAAGCGAATTTGTGCTCAGCATTTGCTTAATTTCTGCTAGTGTAACCCCAGTACTAACAAGTTCTGTTTCTAAAGGTAAATATTGAAAATAATAATACCCCAATTGAAACAAAACAGCGCCAATACCAGCAGAAAAATAAACAAATAGAAATTTGTTAGTTCCTAAACGTTGTTCTACAGCAGTACCAAACATCCATAACCCAAACATATTAAATAAAATATGTGAAGGACCGCCGTGCATAAACATGTGTGTTATAATTTGCCAAGGCTGAAAAAAATCATTTTTTGGGAAATATAACGCAAACCATCTATAAAATAATTCTCCGTTGCCAATAGTTAACGTTCCAATAAACATTACAACATTAATAATTAATATATGCTTTACGGCGCCAGTTATTTGTAATCTCATGTTACATAAATTTTTTTTCAATATCATCAACGTTTAGTGTAA
>JBMYXP010000015.1:0-24159 GCA_049608525.1 Winogradskyella sp. | reverse complement strand
AAATCTAAACGAAAAAATTGCGGCTAAATACAGAAATGAATTTTTGGGATTTATTTTTCAGTCCTTCAACCTTATCAATTACAAAAGTGCATTAGACAATGTGTCGTTACCCTTATATTATAAAGGCATAAAACGAAAAGAACGCGCAGATAGAGCCATGCACTATCTCGAAAAAGTTGGGCTTGCAGATTGGTCGCACCACTTACCAAGCGAGTTGTCGGGTGGTCAAAAACAACGTGTAGCCATTGCCAGGGCTTTAGCAAGCGATCCCAAAGTGTTGTTAGCAGATGAGCCAACTGGGGCTTTAGATACCAAAACATCTTATGAGGTTATGGAACTCATACAGGGCATAAATGACGAAGGTAAAACAATTCTTGTTGTAACACACGAAGACGATATAGCGCACATGACCAAACGTATTGTTAACCTAAAAGATGGATTAATAATCGACGATAGTAAGGTAGAACAAGTAAGAGCTGCACTACATGTTTAATATAGAACGTTGGCAAGAAATATTTGAAACGTTAAGCAAAAACAAATTACGTACGTTTTTAACAGGGCTATCTGTAGCTTCTGGGATATTTATATTGGTGATACTTCTTGGTTTTAGCAAAGGTATAGAAAATGGGGTGAAATCGCAGTTTGAAAGTGATGCCACCAATTTAATTACAATTTGGACAGGAGTTACAACAAAAGAATATAAAGGCTTAAACCCTGGACGTTTCATACAAATGAAAAATGATAACTTCGATGTTATTTCAAAAAAATATAAGGATAATATTGAATATAAAACGGCATTATATGCTATTTGGGGAGCAGAAATAGCTTACAAAAATGAATCTGGAAACTACCGTGTACGAGGCGCAATGCCAGACCACCAGTTTATTGAAAATGCAGATATGGAATCTGGACGATTTGTTAACCCATCTGATATAAGTGACAACCGAAAAGTTGCTGTTATTGGCCGTCGTCTAAAACAAGATTTATTTAAAGATGAAGACCCAATCAATAAAAACATTTCAATTTTTGGAATGAATTTTAAAGTTGTAGGGGTTTTTATAGATCCAGGAGGAGAACGCGAAGAGCAACAAGCCTACATTCCGTTAACAACATCTCAAAAAGTATTTAATGCAGGCGACAATATTAGAAATATGTTGTTTACCGTAAAAATGGCCGATAATTTTGATGATGCCGTTGCATTATCTAAAAGTATGGCAACAGCTATTGAGAGCGAATTAAAGATGATGCATACTGTTGCACCAAACGATACAAGTGCTGTACGGGTTTTTAATACTTTAGAAGAAGCCAAACAAATATACGCACTTATTGCTACTATTAGCGCTGTGTTTTGGTTTGTTGGTATAGGTACAATTATTGCTGGTATTGTTGGTGTTGGTAACATTATGCTCATCATTGTTAAAGAACGGACTAAAGAAATAGGTATAAGAAAAGCCTTAGGAGCATTGCCAATGTCTATTGTGGGTATGATTTTGCAAGAAGCTATATTTGTAACCATGTTTTCAGGTTTATTTGGGCTAATTCTTGGACTTGGATTATTAGAGCTAGTTGGGCCGCATATAGAAAGTGATTTTATAAAATACCCCCAAGTAGATTTTAATATTGCATTAACTACCGTATTTTTATTAGTATTTGCAGGTGCTCTAGCTGGCTTTTTTCCGGCATATAGAGCCGCAAAAATTAAACCAATTGTAGCACTTAGAGACGAATAATATGTTTAGTAGAGATCGTTGGGACGAAATATTAGAAGCCTTAAATGCAAATAAATTCAGAACTTATTTAACAGCATTTGGAGTGTTTTGGGGCATTACTATTTTGGTGCTTTTATTGGCATTAACTAATGGGCTTAAAAATGGAGTAACGGCAGATTTTGGAGATTTTGCCACAAACTCTATGTTTATGTGGACGCAAGGCACATCTAAACCTTATAAAGGTTTACCAAAAGGACGCTATTTTAATTACAAAATTGGAGATGTAGAGGCTATTAAGTCTCAAGTGCCAAACATAAAATATGTTTCACCTAGAAATCAATTAGGAGGTTTTAGAGGAGCTAATAATGTTGTTAGAGGTACAAAAACAGGAGCTTTTGAGATTTATGGAGACTACCCAGAATATATTAAACAACAACCTATGACTATTCTTCAAGGACGTTTTTTAAGCTATTCAGATATTAATGCAAAACGAAAAATATGCGTTATTGGTACAGGAGTTGTAAAAGGCTTGTATAATAAAGATGAAGATGTTTTAGGCACGTATATAAAAATAAATGGAGTTAATTTTTTGGTGGTTGGCACATTTAAAATGAGCAATAACCAAGGAGATGGTGAGCAAGATGCCAATACCATCTATATGCCATTTACAACATTTGGTCAAGCCTTTAATAGAGGAGAAAATGTTGGTTGGATGGCAATTACGGCAAATGATAATGTAAGCATTACAGCTTTAAAACAGCAAATTTTTGACCTAATGAAATCTCGGCACAAAGTACACCCAAAAGATGACCGCGCTATTGGGCATTTTGATTTGTCTGAACAATTTGAACGTATTAACGGGCTATTTTCAATACTAACTTTAGTTGGTTATTTTGTTGGTGCATTAGTGCTTATGTCTGGTATAATTGGTATTAGTAATATTATGCTAATTGTAGTAAAAGAACGCACCAAAGAAATAGGTGTAAGACGTGCTTTAGGTGCTTCACCATGGACAATAAAGGCTCAAATTTTACAAGAAAGTTTGATATTAACCATAATATCTGGTATGGTTGGCATTTCATTTGCAGCTTTTGTAATTTGGATAATGAACACCATTTTAGATAGTGTTGGCCCTGTACAAAACTTTGCAAACCCAAGTGTAAGTATGCAAGTTGTATTTACGGCTTTAATTATATTAGTTGTTTCTGGTGTGTTAGCTGGCTTAATACCAGCAAATAGTGCAACAAAAATGAAACCTGTAGATGCTTTAAGAACCGATTAAAAAATTATAATCATCAAAAAAATGAAAAGAACTAAAACCGTAATCTTATTACTAGTAATAGTCGTTGTTTTTGGCGGCGCGTTGTATTACTTTTGGCTAAAAAACCAAGAAGACCCTATTAAATACACTTCAGAAAGCCCAACTGAGCAAACCATAGTGGTAAAAACTGTGGCAACAGGTAGTATAGTACCAAAAGAAGAAATACTAATTAAGCCAAACATTTCGGGTGTTATTGAAAAAATATTTATCGAAGCAGGTGCGTATGTCAAACAAGGAGATCTTATTGCACAGATTAGAGTTATACCCAACGTATCTAATCTAACTAGCGCAAAAAATAATATTGCAACAAACAAAATAGCATTGCAAACCGCTCAAATAAACTTTAAGACGCAAAAAGTAATTTACAACCGTCAAAAAGCATTATTTGATAAAGGAGTTATTGCAGCTAATGAATTTGACCAAGTTAATAATACCTATCTACAAGCAAAGCAACGTGTTGGGCAAGCAAAGATAGATGTTACACAAGCGCAACAAAATTACGATATTATAAAAACAGGAACAACAACGGGCTTAGGCAACACAGCACAAACACAAGTAAGAGCTACTGTTTCGGGTATGGTTTTAGATGTGCCTGTAAAAGCAGGAAACCAAGTTATAGAAGCCAATAATTTTAATGAAGGCACATCTATTGCAGCGTTAGCAGATGTAAGTCAGATGATTTTTGAAGGAAAAGTTGATGAATCTGAAGTCGGAAAAATAAAAGAAGGCTTACCTTTAGAAATTACAGTAGGCGCAATTGAAGACGAAAAATTTGATGCTGTATTAGACTATATTGCACCTAAAGGTGTTGCAGAAAACGGTGCCATTCAATTTGAAATAAAAGGCTCGTTAAAAAAAATAGATTCTATATTTATTAGAGCTGGTCTAAGTGCTAATGCGTCAATTATTTTAGAAAAGGCAGAACAGGTTTTAGCAATTAAAGAAGCTTTGGTACAGTACGATGAAGAAACTAAAAAACCGTTTGTAGAACTAGAAACAGGAAATCAAAAATTTGAAAGAAAAGAGATAGAATTAGGCATTAGTGATGGTATTTTTGTAGAAGTAAAACGTGGCATTACTAAAGGCGATAAAATTAAAGTTTGGAACCAAATACAAGGCGTTTCTAAGTTAGAAAACTAATAAATTTAATATTTAGTGTAACACTTACAGTTTTACATAGACCAATAGACACCATAGACTTAAACATGAAAAAATCAATTATCATAGCACTACTTCTTTTTGGGAGTTTTGCACAAGCACAGCAAAAAAAATGGACGCTAAAAGAATGCGTTGCGTATGCCTTAGAGAACAATATTACAATTAAACAATCACAGTTAGATGTTAATTTGGCAGCTATTGATAAGGGGCAAGCTATTGCTAACTTTCTTCCAAACCTAAACTCTAATGCATCATACAATATAAATACGGGTGCCAATATTAACCCAGCAACTAACCAATTTGAAAATAATACATTTAGATCTGCATCTGGAGGTATTAATTCAGGAATAAACATATTTTCGGGGTTTTCAAACTGGAAAACACTTCAGCGTGCCAAGATCAATAAAATAGCTTCATCTTATCGTTTAGATAAAATGAAAGACGATATTTCACTTATTGTTGCCAATTCTTTTTTACAGATTTTAGCAAATAGAGAACAATTAAAAGTACTTAATGCGCAAAGCGTAGTTACTAAAGCAAATATTAAAAACACCCAAGAGTTAGTAAATGCAGGCGTATTGCCTCAAGGAGATTTGTTAGAGTTAAAAGCAACTAACGCTACACAAGCACAACAGATTATAGCATCAGAAAACGCACTTTTTATTGCCAAATTCGGTTTGGCACAAACGCTACAGTTAAAAGATTATCAAAATTTCGACATTGTAGAAGAGGATTACGGATTAGTACCAGATGACATTTTAAATAAAACAGCTTCAGAAATTGCAACAAAAGCTAAAGAAGAAGTCAATGATATTAAAATTGCTAAGACAAGTTTTGAGCTTGCACAAAAAGATTTACAATTAGCAAAAACAAGTTATTTTCCAACAATATCAGGTTTTATTGGTTACAACACACGTTGGGCAAGTACACAACTAAATCCTTTTACAGGCGAAGATATTGCGTTTGTAGATCAATTGTATTTGTTTGATGGTACCTCTATGGGTGTGCAACTAAATGTCCCTATTTTTAATAGATTTAATGTGCGTAATAACGTAAAAAGAAGCAAGGTAAATGTAGAGCGTCTAAAATATCAGTTAGAGCAAACAGAATTAGATTTAGAGTCAACAGTATATCAAGCATACAACGATGCTAAAAATTCTAAGAAAACTTACGAGGCTGCATTACAAACAGAAGAAGCACGTCGCTTAGCATTTAACTATGCAAAAGACCGCTATGATGTTGGTATGTCTAATGCGTTCGATTTTAATCAGTCCAGAACTGCTTACGAAAATTCGCAATCAGATGTTATACGCACCAAATACGATTATATTTTTAGGCTTAAGATTTTAGAATTCTATTTTGGCTTACCAATAACCGACTTAAATTAATTTAAAATGAGTAAAACAGTAAAAATAATAATAGCTATAGTTGTTTTAGCTTTAGGAGTCTTAGTCGTAGGTTCTAAGTTAGAATGGTTCGGCAAAAAAGGTAATTTTAAAGAAGTTACAATTAAAGATGTAACGTTAAAAAACATTGTAGAAACGGTATCTGCAACGGGTAAAATTCAACCAGAAGTTGAAGTAAAAATCTCTTCAGAAGTATCTGGAGAAATCTTAGAATTACCATTTAAAGAAGGACAAGAAGTTAAAAAAGGAGACTTATTAGTTAGGGTAAATCCAGATTTAATTCAGTCGGCGGTAAGTAGATCTCAAGCATCGTATCAAAATGTTAGAGCAGGTTTAGAGCAAGCGAAAGCAGGTTTAAAACAAGCCAAAGCCAACTACGACCGTAGCAAATTGCTTTTTGATAAAGGAGTCATTTCTAAAGCAGATTGGGATACTGCAATTGCAAATTACGAAACCGCTCAAGCCGCAAAAAGTTCTGCGTATTATAGTGTGCAAAGCGCAGCAGCTACTGTAAATGAAGCTAAAGATAACTTAAACCGTACGACAATTTATGCCCCAATGAGTGGTACAATATCATTACTTAATGTAGAGCTTGGTGAGCGTGTTGTAGGTACACAACAAATGGCAGGTACACCAATTATGAGTGTTGCTAACCTTAAAAACATGGAGGTAGAGGTAGATGTTAATGAAAATGATATTGTAAAAGTAACAATAGGAGACTCAACTATTGTTGAAGTTGATGCCTACTTAAAGAAAGAATTTAAAGGCGTAGTAACCGAAATTGCAAATTCTGCAGGTGGAAGTTTGGCAGCAGACCAAGTAACTAATTTTAAAGTAAAGGTTAGAATTTTAGAAGACTCTTACGCAGATTTAACCGAGGGAAAACCTGAAAGCTACTCCCCTTTTAGGCCAGGCATGACAGCAACCGTAGATATTATTACAAAACGACGTAACAATGCAATCTCAGTACCAATAAGTGCTATTGTTATTAAAACAGATACAAGTTCTACTAAAAAAACGTATGGAAAAGTAAATGTTGAATATGATGAAACGCAAAAAGACGAACAGAAATTTGAATGTGTGTTTGTTAACGACAATGGTAAAGCCAAACTAAAGGTTATAAAAACGGGTATTCAAGACGATACAAATATTGAAGTTGTTGAAGGCTTAAGTAAAGACGATAAAATTATTACTGGTCCATACAATATGGTGTCTAAAACACTAAAACCAGGAGATTTAATCGAAGAAAAGAATAAAAAAGAAAACTCTTCTGAAAAAACAGAAGATTAATAAAACTCATATTTGCTGATGGCGTTAATGCTAAACATAGAAACAGCAACTACAAATTGTTCAGTCTCTCTATCTAAAGATGGAGAGACTTTAGTTTTAAAAGAGGATAATAGTAGTGGCTACTCGCATGCAGAAATGTTGCATGTATTTATAGATGATGTATTTAAAATTTCAAAATTAAAACCTTCAGATATAGATGCCGTTGCTGTTAGTAAAGGCCCAGGTTCTTATACGGGTTTACGCATAGGTGTTTCATCTGCAAAGGGCTTATGTTTTGCATTAAATAAACCTTTAATTGCTATCGATACTTTAGAGAGTTTGGCACAGCAAATACATGTTAAAAGCGGTTTTATTATACCTATGTTAGATGCCAGACGTATGGAGGTTTATTCTGCTATATACAATTACAAACATGAATTAACTCGTGAAATTAAAGCTGAAATTTTAACAGAAGAAACGTATAGCGATCTTTTAGAAAAGAGTAAAGTTTATTTTATTGGTAGTGGTGTTGAGAAAACAAAACACTTAATTACACACCCAAATGCAATATATATTGAAGGGAAATTGCCATCTGCTAACGAGATGGCATCTTTAGCAGATTTTAAGCATAAAATAAGCGACACCGAAGATGTCGCTTATTTTGAACCTTATTACTTAAAGGATTTTGTTGCTTTAAAAAAGAAAGTTTAACCTTCTTTTTGAATTTCTACGGCATGTGGGTAAGGAATTTCAATACCAGCAGCATCTAGAGCTATTTTTACATTCTCATGTGTTTCAAAATAAACATCCCAATAATCAGCAACGGTACACCAAGGTCTTACAGCAAAGTTTACCGAGCTATCTGCTAGTTCAGATACATTTACTGTGGGTTCAGGGTCATTTAGTACTTTAGGGTTAGCTGTTAACGTCTCCATTAAAATAGCTTTGGTTTGTTTTATATCAGCATCGTAACTTACGCCAAAAGTTAAATCGACTCTTAGTTGACCTTCCGAGCTGTAATTAACAATATTGCCATTAGATAAAGCTCCATTTGGGATAATAACTTCTTTATTTGTTGGGGTTAATAGTTTTGTTGTAAAAATTTCAATTTCTTTTACAACTCCAAGTTCTCCTTGGGCTTCAATAAGATCGCCAATTTTTATAGGTTTAAAAATCATAAGCAAAACTCCACCAGCAAAATTACCAAGCGAGCCTTGTAGTGCTAGGCCAATAGCTAAACCAGCAGCGGCAATTATTGCAGCAAAAGAGGTGGTTTCTATGCCTACTTGACTTAAAACAGCAATAATTAAAATAATTTTTAAAGCCCAAGTGATTAGGTTTAGTAAAAACTTTTTTAAGCTTTCGTCATAATTGCCTTTGTTCATTACTTTGGTTAGCCCTTTAAGCATCATTTTAATAATCCAATTACCAATAATCCATATTAGTATTGCAGCTATTAATTTTGGGCCAAAATCAACAATTAAATTATAGCCTTTGTCAATCCATTTTTGTGTGTCCATGTTTTAATTTATTTTAAGTTTGTAAGATAGCTCTATTAAAAGAGACCGAATATTAAATAGGTTAAACGTATTAAGCAATCTATAGTTTTTAAATGATTATTTGTAATTAAGACCCTAAAAATAAGATAAAGCTGTTAATTATACATTAAACAAATTAGTATTCAAAATCAACTATAAATAGCTTAAAAGCAATAGTAATTTTACAATATTAAAAATTTAATTACGGTTCAATTAAAAAAAATAATTAATTTTTTGTCAATGAAAATAATGAAACACCTTTAATAAACGCAGCGCAAAAATCACATAAATTTTTAACCAATTGTTAACAGCATCTCATAAATAATTTTAACAATTTGCAGAACTAAAAATTTAACTAATTATAGGTTTGCTCTAAAATTTTATAAACCATGGAAGAAACGAGTACAGTAGATATTAAATCAATTAACGAAAAGATAGAAAAAGAGAGTGCTTTTGTAGATTTATTAACCTTAGAAATGAATAAGGTTATCGTAGGGCAAAAACACATGATTGAGCGTTTGCTTATCGGTTTGCTTGGTCAAGGACACATTCTGTTAGAAGGTGTGCCGGGTTTAGCAAAAACCTTAGCTATTAATACACTTTCAAAAGCAATTGACGCTAGTTTTAGTAGGGTTCAATTTACACCAGATTTATTACCAGCAGATGTTGTTGGTACATTAATTTTTAATATTAAAGAAAATGATTTTACTATAAAAAAAGGCCCAATTTTCGCCAATTTTGTACTCGCAGACGAAATTAACAGAGCGCCAGCTAAAGTGCAATCTGCTTTGTTAGAAGCCATGCAAGAAAAGCAAGTTACCATTGGCGACGAAACGTTTGTTTTAGACAAGCCGTTTTTAGTAATGGCAACGATGAATCCTGTAGAGCAAGAAGGAACATATCCTTTACCAGAGGCTCAAGTAGATCGTTTTATGCTAAAAACAGTTATTGATTACCCAACAATAGCAGACGAGCAGCAAATAGTAAGAGCAAACTTAAAAGGCACTTACGATAAAGTAAACCCCGTAGTTTCAATAGCTCAAATTCTAAGTGCTCAAAAAGCAGTGCGCGAAGTGTATATGGATGAGAAGATAGAAAAATACATTCTCGATATTATTTTTGCAACACGTTACCCAGAAAAATACAGACTAGGTGATTTAAAACCATTAATCTCATTTGGAGCTTCGCCTCGTGGTAGCATTAACTTAGCAACTGCCGCAAAATGTTATGCGTTTATTAAGCGAAGAGGTTATGTAATACCAGAAGATGTAAGAGCGGTAATACACGATGTGTTGCGTCATAGAATAGGAATTACCTATGAAGCCGAAGCCGAAAATATAACATCAGAAGATATTATTAATAAAATCGTTAATGAGATTGAGGTACCATAAATCCCCTTATTCCCCAAAGGGGGAAAACTCTTATGAAGCAAAGCGTAATATCGATTACAAAAAATAAAAATTGAAACTATAAGTGGTCCTTCCCTTTGGGAAGGATTTAGGATGGGAATGGACACCAAGGAATTACTCAAAAAAGTACGAAAAATAGAGATTAAGACACGTCGTTTGTCTGATCATATATTTGGAGGAGAATACCACTCTACCTTTAAAGGTCGTGGTATGACGTTTTCTGAAGTACGCCAATACCAATACGGCGATGATGTTAGAAATATAGATTGGAATGTTACCGCACGTTTTAGAGAACCTTACATTAAGGTTTTTGAAGAAGAACGTGAGCTAACCATGATGCTAATGGCAGATGTTTCGGGCAGTAAGTTGTTTGGAACAAAAAATCAATTTAAAGATGAAATTGTTACAGAAATAGCGGCAACATTAGCCTTTTCTGCAACGCAAAATAATGACAAAATAGGGTTGATTTTATTTTCTGATGACATAGAACTTTACATTCCACCAAAAAAAGGACGTTCTCACGTCCTCAGAATTATTAGAGAATTATTAGAATTTCAACCAAAAAGCAAAAAGACAAACGTTGCTAAAGCATTTAAGTTTTTATCTAATGTAATGAAAAAGAAAGCCATTGTGTTTGTACTTTCAGATTTTATTGCAGACGATTACAAACAGAATTTAAAAATTGCAGCAGGCAGACACGATATTACAGGTATTAGAATTTACGACAAACACGAAGCAACAATTCCTAATTTAGGCATGGTGCAAATGCAAGATGAAGAAACAGGCGAATTGCTTTTAGTACATACAGCGTCTAAAAAAGTAAGACAGAATTACGAAAAATTCTATACTGAAAAAGTAAATTATTTTAAAGAGAGTTTTACAAAATCTGGTGCTGGCACAATAGATTGCCGTGTAGATGAAGGTTATGTAAAAAAATTATTAGGCTATTTTAAAAGAAGAGGATAAACAAATGATGAATTACGAATTACGAATTGCGAATTATAAATTGAATAAGACTTTGAGCTTCGAGCTTCAAGCTTCGCTCGCTATTTTCTTTTTTCTGTTCTCTCTTTTCTCATTTTCGCAAGTTACTTCAAAAATCGACACTACTAAAATTAGAATAGGAGAACAAATTAACTACAAAATTAACGTTGAAGCAGATTCAACAGCCTTAGTAGTATTCCCAGAAGGGCAAACGTTTATGCCCTTAGAAACTGTTGAAGCTCTAGATATTGATACCATAAAAAACAACAAAAAATTTCTATTATCTAAGGTTTATAAACTCACACAGTTCGATTCTGGTTCTTATACCATTCCGAGACAAAAGATAATTATTGGTAACAAACCATTCTTTACAGATTCATTAAAAATAGAGGTTAATACCATTACAATAGACACCACAAAACAAAAATTGTACGATATTAAGCCTATTATAGATGTTGAAAAAAGCGGAAGTAATTGGTGGCTTTGGGTTTTAGCCATATTAGCCACGTTAGCTTTAGTAGCATTTGTATTGTATTGGTTCATTTGGAGAAAAAAACCATTAACCGAAGAAGAAAAAATAGCCTTACTTCCACCATACGATCGTGCTAAAATGGCATTAAAAAAGTTAGATGAAAGTCAGTATTTAATTCGTGCAGAAGTCAAAACATATTATTCAGAGTTAACCTTTATCATCAGAAAATATTTAGATGAAAAGGTTTACGACCATGCTTTAGAAAGTACAACAGAAGAACTGGTAAATAGACTCAACCTGTTAAAGGAAGGCAATCAAATAGACCTTTCAAAAGACACGATTAAAAATTTAGAATCTATTTTAAAACGTGCCGATTTAGTAAAGTTTGCAAAGTCGTTACCCGATACTGCACTTGCAGAACTCGACAAATCTATAATAGACAAAGAACTCGATCATGTTAAAGAAAGTTTGCCAGAGCCAACCGAAGAAGAAAAACTTTTAGACGCACAATACAAAGAAGCGCAAAAACGAAAAAAGAAACGTCGTAAAATAATACTTACAATAGCCATTTCTGTATGTCTAATTATAGCAACGGGTATTGGTTTTGGTATTAAATATGGTTTTGGTTACGTAAAAGATACGATTATTGGCCACGAAAGTAAAGAACTATTAGAAGGAGATTGGGTAGAAAGCGCTTATGGGTTTCCGCCAGTGTATATAAAAACTCCCAAAGTTTTAAAACGAGTTGAAGTTGAGTTGCCAAAAGAAATGCAACAACAAATGAGCCAAACCACTTTTGTGTATGGTACATTATTAGATGCGTTTAGTGTGTCTATTATTACAACAACACTAAATGTACCTAAACAACAAAAACAAACGGAAGAAACTGAAAACCCAACGTTTAACCTCTTAAAAATTTCTGAAGAAACCATTAAAAGATTTGAAGCAAAAGGCATTACAAATATTAGCGTTAAACGCGATCAGTTTATTACACCAAATGCTGCAGAAGGATTAAAAACTTTTGGTACTATGCGTATTAAAATACCAAATACAAGTATAGAGGCAAGTGCAGAATATATGCTGTTGTGTTTTTCTAACGAAAACGTATTGCAACAAATTGTTATTACTTGGCCAGAAGATGATACCTATGCAGACGATATGGTAAAACGTATTATAGACTCTATTGAACTTAACCCCGAAACCGAAGACGAAAACTAATGTTTAGTAATATAGAATTTTTAAATAAAGAATTGTTCTGGTTGCTATTGCTTTTACCAATAGCTATACTTTGGTATGTGTTTAATCAAAATAAACAAACTGCGGAGTTAAAAATATCGAGTATAAAAGGATTTAAAGCAACACCTTCAATTTGGTCTAAATTAAAGCATCTGCTTTTTGCATTACGATTAATAGCATTAGCACTATTAATAACCGCAATAGCAAGGCCAAGAACGGTAGATGTTTCTACAAAAACAAAAACAACACGCGGTATAGATATTGTAATGGCTATAGATGTGTCTGCAAGTATGTTGGCCAAAGATTTGCGCCCCAACCGATTAGAAGCCCTAAAGGCCGTTGCTGCAGATTTTATAAATGGCAGGCCAAATGATAGAATAGGACTTGTAGAATATGCAGGAGAAGCATACACCAAAACACCTATTACAACCGATAAGTCTATTGTGCTACGTTCGTTAAGAGATATAAAGTACAATACTATTATAGAAGGCGGTACTGCAATTGGTATGGGATTGGCAACTTCTGTAAATAGGCTAAAAGATAGCCGAGCTAAAAGCAAAGTTATTATTTTGTTAACCGATGGTGTTAATAATTCGGGCTTTATAGACCCAAAAATCGCCAGCGAATTAGCTGTAGAATATGGTGTTAAAACCTATACCATTGGTCTAGGTACCAACGGTATGGCATTATCTCCAATAGCTATAAACCCAAACGGAAGTTTTAGATATGGCCGCCAAAAAGTAGAAATTGATGAGACTTTACTAAAAGAAATTGCAGAAGCCACAGGCGGAAAATATTTTAGAGCCACTAACAATAAAAAGTTAGCTGAGATTTATGATGAAATCAATAAGCTTGAAAAAACTGAAATTGAAGAAAAAAAGTATTACAATTACGACGAAAAATACAGGTCATTTGTCCTTTTTGCAGGGTTGTTATTACTACTAGAATTAATATTAAGAAACACAATATTTAGAAGCTTTGTTTAGACTCGATGAAAAAATATGGTTTTGGACGTTGCTGCTTATACCAGTAATACTAATGTTGTTTTTAGCATTACAACTCTGGAGACGTTCTACACAAAAAAAGTTTGCAGATTTTGCGTTATTAAAACGATTAAGCCCTAACCAATCCTTATTTAAAAGCATATTAAAAGTGGTGGTGTTGTGTGGTGCTTTTGCGTGTTTATCATTAGCATTAGTAAACCCTAAAATAGGTACAAAGTTAGAAACTGTACGTAGCCAAGGTGTCGATATTGTATTTGCCGTAGATGTTTCTAAAAGTATGCTTGCCGAGGATATTGCACCAAGCCGTTTAGACAAATCCAAACAACTGGTTACTCAAATTATTAATAGTTTAGCGAGCGATCGTGTTGGTATTATTGCTTATGCAGGTAAAGCTTTTCCGCAATTACCAATTACAACAGACTATGCGTCGGCAAAAATGTTTTTGCAAAACATGAACACCGATATGCTCTCCTCACAAGGTACAGCAATACACGAGGCCATTCAGTTAGCAAAAACCTATTACGATGACGAGGAGCAAACCAACCGTGTGTTAATTTTAATTTCAGATGGTGAAGACCACGGAAGCGATGCGCTCGATGTTGCAGAGGAAGCTAATGAAATGGGTATAAGAATTATTACTATTGGAGTCGGAGACTTAAAAGGTGGGCCAATACCTATAAAACGAAGCGGTGTTATTCTAAACTATAAGAAAGATACAGATGGGGAAACGGTAATTACACGTTTAAACGAAGCCACATTAATGGAAATCGCAGAAGAAACTAATGGAGTTTACATTAATGGAAAAAATACTACTGCCGTTGTAGATACAATAAAAGCAGAGCTAGATAAAATGGATAAAAAAGAATTTGAATCTAAGCAAATTGCCGATTTTAAAGATCAATTTCAATGGTTTTTAGGTTTAGGAATTTTACTTTTATTTATTGATATATTTTTCTTAGAGCGTAAAACCGCTTGGTTAAAAAAGTTAAATTTATTTAATGAAAATTTTTAATTGTTACAGATGTTTCAGGTCAAAAAAGTTTAAACATTCTTTAACGCATACAATCCAAAAGCTTTACTAATTTAGAGATTACAAAACATAAAAATATTATGAAGCTATATATAACAGGTGTTTTACTATTAATTGCAAGTTTTGGTTTTTCGCAAAACCCAAATAAGCAGCAATTAAAAGCCGAAAAAAAAGCAACTAATTATGTTTATAATGCCAACACGTTAGTCGAACACAATTATGTTGAAGCAGAGATGGAATACAGAAAAGCCATTTCTGAAGCCCCAAATAAAGTCGTTGGTGCTTATAATTTAGCACATTCATATTACAAAAAAGGAAGTTTTAATGAAGCTTTATTTAGAACACAAGAAGCCGCTAAAAACGCTATAACCAAAGACGAAAAACACAAAGCATTTCATAATATTGGTAATATTTTAATGCAAAACAAACAATGCAAAGAAGCAGTAGAAGCTTTTAAAAACGCATTACGCAGCAATCCAACCGATGAAGAAACACGTTACAATTTCGCTTTAGCAAAAGAGTGTGCCGATCAGCAAAAAGATGATGGTGGAGGAGAAGACGATAAAAAAGATAAAGATAAAGACGACGAAAAAGACAAGGAAGACGAGCAAAAAAAAGAAGACGACAACAAAGACGAAAACGATAAAAAGGACGAAGGAGATAAAGATAAAAAGGACGGAGATAAAGAAGAAGACGAAAACGGAAAGCCTAAAGACAATAAAGAAGACGATAAAAAAGAAGATGGCAAAGGCGATAAAGAAAACAAGAAAAATCAAAAACCAAAGCCAGGGCAAATGTCTCCACAGCAGATAAAAAATATATTAAAGGCAATGCAAAACCAAGAACAGAAAGTGCAAGCCAAAATGAATGCCGAAAAACAAAAAGGATCTAAAGTAAAAACAGAAAAAGACTGGTAAACCGAATTACGAATTACAAATTAAGATCCTAAAGTATCTGTATTTGTAAATCTAAAATCGTTCACGAAATGAAATTAATAAAACACATATCAATTCTATTTATTTTACTTGCAACAAGTGTTAGCTTTTCTCAAGTAAAATTTGAAGCAAAAGTCAGTAAAAAAAAGCTTGGACTAAATGAGCGTTTGCGTATAGATTTTGTAATGAATAAAGATGGTGATAATTTTAGTCCACCAAATTTTCAAGGGTTTACCGTTGTTGGAGGCCCAAATACATCGGTAAGTAATTCTTGGATTAATGGAAAACGATCGTTTTCTAAAACGTACAGTTATTTTTTAGCACCACTAAAACAAGGAAAATTTACCATAAAGCAAGCCACAATAGAAATTGAAGGAGAAACCCATAAAACGGCGCCGCTAACCATAAATGTTACAGCAGCAGTTGATAAGCCCAACGGTAATACAGCAGCAGCAGATGTTGCAGCAGATAAAATTCACTTAGTTGCTGAGGTTTCAAAAGCAAATCCGTATTTAAACGAAGCCATTACCGTTGTTTACAAACTTTATGTTGCCCCAAATATTGGTGTAAGTAGCAATTGGCGAGAAAAACAAATACCGAGATACAATGATTTTTGGAGTCAGAATATTGAAATTAAAAAATTAGACATTAAACAAGGCACATACAAAGGGGAAGAATACCGCTACGTCGTATTACGAAAAACGGTGCTTTATCCTCAAAAAACGGGCAAACTAAAACTAGAGCCATTAGTTTTAGATGTGTCTGTTGAAGTGCCAACTAACCGTCGAGATTTTTTTGGTCGCCCTTTAATGACAAAAGTACCACAAACGGTAACTGCTGGTAGTAGAACCATAAATGTAAAAGCTTTGCCAGATGTTGGTAAACCAGCAGATTTTAAAGGAGCAGTTGGTCATTTCAATTTTAAAGTTACGACAACAAAAACAGAATTAGATGCTGCAGAATCTTTGCAAGCTAAACTAGAAGTAACTGGGAAAGGTAACTTAAAATTGTTTGAGTTGCCTAAATTGTCACTACCAAGTTCTTTAGAGGTTTATGAACCAGAACACAAAGAACATGTAAAAACCAATTCTGGTGGCATGCGAGGTAGTATTTCAGACACCTATACCATTGTACCGCAATACAAAGGTAAATACCCAATACCAATGGTTTCGTTTCCGTATTTCGATCCCAAAACAGAAACCTACAAGCGAATCAACTCAAACGACATTATTATAAATGTAATTAATGGCCCAAATGCTGTAACAAACACAGAGATACCAAACGCAAATTCAGCAAAACAGACCGTAAATGTTAATACAAATGCGTTTGCGTTTATAAAAACAAATACAGAATTTATAGCAGTTGGAGATGCACCATTCTTTAAATCGACACTGTTTTGGCTGTTATTGTTATTACCTTTTTTATTAATTCCAATAGTAATGTTGGTAAGAAAAAAATTAGATCAACGGTATGCAGATATAAAAGGGAATAAAATTAGAAAAGCCAACCGATTAGCCCGCAAGTATTTAAGCGAAGCTAAAAAAGCATTGGGTAAAAAAGACGCATTTTATATTGCTTTAGAAAGAGCACTACACAATTATTTAAAAGCAAAACTTACTATTGAAACTAGCGATTTTAATAAAGAAAAAATTGAACAAATACTTACCAAAAAACAAGTAGAAGCAACAGTAGTTTCAGAGTTTATTTCTATTTTAGAACATTGCGAATTGGCTCGTTACTCACCAGTAAACCAGGTTACCATGCAGAACGATTATGAAAAATCTGCAAAAACAATTTCGGTAATAGATAAACAAATTAGATAATTATAACTATGAAAGCCATTGTAACACTACTTTTATATTGTTTTTGCCTCATTAGTTTTTCTCAAAACAAAACTAATTTTGAAGCTGCAAATGCTTTATATAATGATGGTAATTATGCAGAAGCCATAGATAGATACGAAACTATTTTGGCAACTAAAGTTCATTCTGCAGCGTTGTATTTTAACCTAGCTAACGCAAATTATAAGCTTAATAATATTGCACCAAGTATTTATTATTACGAAAAAGCATTGCAACTCAGCCCAAACGATAAAGCGATTACAAACAATTTAGCTTTTGCACAAAATATGACGGTAGATGCTATTGAAAAAGTGCCAGAAGTTGGTTTTACTAAAATTTTAAAAACCATTGTAAATAAGGCAAATACAGACACTTGGGCTCTATTTGCAATTGTTGGTGTTTTAGTATTTGTTGCCTTATTTTTGGTGTATCATTTTACTTACAAAACGGCTATTAAGCGTATAGCATTTATAACTAGTGTGTTATGTTTGTTTTTGGGCTGCTTTTCGGTAGTAATGGCATTTCAAAAAGAAAATTTAGACAAAAAAGATAATCCTGCAATTGTTTTTGCACAAGAAAGTAAGGTGAAATTAGACCCAAAAGTTGCAAGCGAGGAGCTTTTTAGACTTCATGAAGGTACAAAAGTACAGGTTTTAGAAACCTACGATAATTGGTGTAAAATTAAATCATCAGATAATGCTATAGGTTGGGTGCCATTAAAGGATGTTAAATTGTTGAATGTTTTTTAAAAATTATTTAACAGTTTAGTGAGTTTCTTGCTTTATATTTGCAACAAATGTATCATAAATCTAAATATAGAATTGCAGTTTTTTTTACCATATTATTTATGGTACTTATTTCTGCTCCTACACTAATAACTACATTTGATGATACTGTAGATACTTCAATGTTTTACAGTATAAGTGAAGAAGAGAGCGAAAATTTTAAATTACTCTTACAGCCTAGTGCTTTAGTAATGGAGGTTACCGTTTTTGACTCTGCTTCTGTAAGTACAGATAGTTATAGGTTTACAACCTATATAAAACCACATCTTAACTTAATTTTTCCACCTCCCGAATTTATTTAGTAATTTTTAAAATAAAGGATTAATTTCTCTAAAAAAATTATTTAATACAGGTTATTGAAACATCAATGTAACCAAAAAAAATTCACACAAAAAATGTTTAAAACATTAAAGTTTACCATTTTATGTATATTTTTTTCTTTGTTTTTATTCCCATCTCAACTTAAAGCTCAAGAGAGCAACTTGGGTAATTGGCTGATATATATCGGAAACAAAAAAATAAATTCTAAATGGAATATTCATAACGAAGTACAATACCGAAACTATAATGCAATAGGAGATTTAGAACAACTTTTGTTACGTACAGGTTTAGGATATAATATTACCGATAACGCTAATTTATTATTAGGATATGGGTATATATTATCTGAAAATTATAGCAACGGTACAGATAAAAAAACAACGGTTAATGAGCATCGTATTTTTCAGCAATTTACGACAAAACAAAAACTAGGTAAAGTAAGTTTAAGCCACAGATATCGTTTTGAGCAGCGTTTTGTAGAAGAAGATTTTAAAATGCGATTACGTTATTTTTTAGGATTTAATTTGCCATTGCAAAATAATGAAAACGGCAAAAATCCATTATATCTTTCAGCATATAACGAAATTTTTCTGAATACAGAATCCTCGGTTTTTGATAGAAACAGGGTTTACGGAGGTTTAGGTTATAAATTTTCTAAAAACTTAAGACTAGAATTGGGTTACATGAATCAATTCTTTGAAACTTCGGGCAGAGATCAAATTAATATTATTGCGTTTGTTAATTTTTAGCAGCGTATTTTTAAATTAAAAACATTAAAATTAACTATGAAAAACTTTTTTTCGAATATTAAAGGAGACGCTTTTGGTGGTATTACGGCTGGTATTGTAGCTTTGCCACTTGCACTTGCATTTGGGGTATCATCTGGTTTAGGGCCAGAAGCAGGTTTGTACGGAGCTATATTTATTAGCTTTTTTGCGGCCCTTTTTGGTGGTACAGCAACTCAAATATCTGGACCAACAGCACCGATGACCGCTGTAAGCATGGTTATTATTGCAGGTATTATTGCAGCAAATGATGGAAGTGTAGAAAAAGCACTACCTGCTATTTTAACCGTTTTTTTTCTTGCGGGGATTATACAAATTGGTTTAGGGTTGATAGGTATAGGTAAGTATATTAGATATATACCCTATCCTGTGGTTTCTGGTTTTATGACGGCAATTGGTGTTATAATTTTGTTAACCCAAATTTTGCCTTCAATTGGTTACTATCCTAAAGAAGATACGGCGTATGTAGAGCAATTTAAAGTACAGGCCGAAGAAGTAATTTTAGAAAACATATTAAAAGAAGAAGCCGAAGACGGTATCTATGTTCTAGAAAATTTTAAGGAAACCATAGAAAGAGCAGACAAAATAACACCTGCAGAAATTTTAAACGAATCTCAAACTTTGGCTGCCAAAGAAGCATCGGGTACAATAGGTGCTTTAAAAGTATTGCCAAGAGCAATAAAACAAATTAATTGGTTAGAGTTAATATTAGCACTCGGCACAATTTTTATTATTTATGGGTTTAAGCGCATTACAACTGCAGTGCCAAGTACTTTAGTTGCTTTAGTAGTAATGTCTGGTATTGCTTATGGGTTTAACTTAGGATATCGACCAATACAAGAAATTACAGGTAGCTTGCCTATGCCAAAGCTAGAAATGTTTACCAATTTTAGCCTTGGTAGTATTACACCTTATATTTTTACAGCATTAGCACTATCATTATTAGGAGCTATAGATTCACTGTTAACAAGTGTTGTAGCAGATAATATGACAAAGACTAAGCACAAACCAAATAAAGAGCTAGTTGGACAAGGTATTGGTAATAGTATAGCTGCTATTTTTGGTGGTATTCCTGGTGCAGGTGCAACAATTAGAACGGTTGTAAATATTAATGCAGGCGGAAAAACAAAACTCTCTGGTATGATTGCGGGTGTTATGTTGCTCGTTATTATGTTAGGTTTAGGTCCTGTTGCATCAAAAATACCAGCAGCAGTATTGGCAGGTATTTTAATTACGGTTGGTATTGGTGTTATGGATTACAAGGGCTTAAAGGCTATTCCGTTTTTACCAAAGGATATTAAAATAGGCCCATTAAAATTAAGTTCGGAAGTGTTAATTATGCTTATTGTATTATTACTTTCTACTTTTTGGGATTTAATTTTTGCCGTGGGTATTGGTTTAGTGATTGCATCTTTAATGTTTATGAAAAAAATAGGAGACATTACCGCAAGACGATCTGATGTGAAATCACTAAAAGAAGAAGCTTGGGACGATGAAGGTCAATTTCCTTCAAACTTAAAAGAAGAGGTTTTTATTAAACATCTAAAAGGGCCATTATTTTTTGGTTCTACAAGCGATTTTCAGGCATTGACAGATCAAATTCCTAGAACTGCTAAAACGGTTATTTTAAGATTAGGACGTATGCAATATATGGATCAGTCTGGGTTATATGCTCTGGAAGATATGTTGCAAGAACTAAAAAAGAATGATATACAAGTTCTTTTTGTAGATCTTTTAAAACAGCCACGTTATATGATGGAGCGTATAGATATTATACCAGATTTTATTCCTGAAACCCATATTTTTAAAGATTTTAAATCTTGTACAAATTGGGTAAAAAATAATATAAAAGATGAACATTAAAACAAAGTTTAACACTATTTAGAATTCTAACATTTAGATTCTTAACATAAATTTAAAATAAAATGAAAACTATAGCAATTACAAAAGACGTACAAGATACATTAACCCCTAAAAGTGTATTACAAGATTTATTAGATGGCAATAATCGTTTTATAAACGGAACTTTAGAAGGTGCAGACAATAGCGCTTTAGTAAAACAAACTACTGGCGGACAATTTCCTAAAGCTGTTGTATTGTCTTGTATAGATTCTCGTGTGCCAGTAGAAACAGTTTTAGACCAGGCAATCGGTGATGTTTTTGTGGCAAGAGTAGCAGGTAATTTTGAAAACACAGATATTTTAGGAAGCCTTGAGTATTCTTGTAAAGTAGCAGGAAGCAAATTGGTTTTAGTGTTAGGGCACGAAGCTTGTGGTGCTGTAAAAGCAGCTTGCGATGGTGTGGAATTAGGAAACATTACACATTTATTATCTAATATTAAACCAGCCGTAGAAAAATCTAAAGGAGAAGTTAGTGGAGACGCTAATGCTTCTAATTCAGAATTCGTTGCAAAAACAGTTGAAAACAATGTAACGCTTACTATAAATCGTATTCGCGAAAAAAGCCCAATCTTAAAAGAAATGGAAGATAATGGAGAAATTGCCATTGTTGGTGGCGTTTATAGCTTACAAACAGGTAAGGTAGAAATGTTATAAATAAACAAAGACACTTTTAACGAATTGACCTGCGAGGTTTTTAAAACCTCGCAGGTCTTTTTTATACAGTTTACTTTGTTGCTGAATCTCCCTCAGCTTCACTCTTAATAAGAGTCGGAAAAATTACAGGTGCTAAAGATTTTACAGGTTGGTAAAGGGTGCTTTTTTTCAATTCTTCCGCTTCCATAAACGTAAGATTATCGTTTATCTTTTGAAATACAATTAATAAAACACTAAGAATTAAACCTATTTTTAGCGCACCAAAAACACCGCCCAAAAGCTTATTCAAAATACCTAAGGCAGCAAAATCTGCTAATTTAGTTAAAGCTTTTCCTGTTAAACTAATGGCTAAAACAATAGCGATAAAAGTTATTGCAAATGCTATAATCGTAATTGTTTTTTCATTCCAATTTACCTTAGTGTCTAAAAATTCAGCAGCAAAATAACTAAAATGAATAGCTCCATAGACTCCTAAAATAAGAGCTAACAGCGAAGCTACTTCAACAAAAAGCCCTTTTAAAACACCTCTAATAAAGCCAAATAATAAAAGTGCTGCTAAAACAATATCAATAATGTTCATCGTATATAATGGTTTAGACAAACGTACATAATTTTTATCATTTTAAAATAATAACGTTTTCAAGATGTTTTAGTTTAGTAACTTTGAAGCATAATAAATGTAGAGTAAAAAAGAATTAAAGTTGAAAGCACAAACTTTAAATTAAATAGTATGGCAAGAGACGAGCAATTAAAAGAACGATGGAATTTGGTTGTAGAAAAAATATCTGCCCAATTTGCAGATGGTGATAAACTAGATTTGGATGCCATTATTTACCTCATTGGTGTACAAGAGCTTGGCCAGTTACATCGCAGTTATAAAAAAGACCATAAACTCGATTTAATGCATATTGCTATTTGTAGAGTTTTAGAACCCTATGGGTTTTACGAATTCGATTTTGTAGATGATGATGGTTGGCCACATTACAAAGTATTAGCACAATTACCACATCTTAAAGCTGGTGAGCAAAGTGTGTTAATGAAAGAAGCTATTGTTAACTATTTTTTGGAAACGGATTATATTAAGTAATTATTCTTGATACCTCACAGGTTTTAAAAACCTGTGAGGTCTTCTAACTAAAAAACCATAAATTTGCCAATTCAATATAATATACTGAAATAAATTCAGCATAAGATTATGATAGACAAGATAAAAGAACTCATAGCAGAAGCAGAAGCTTTTAAAGCCCAATCTGAAGAAGAGATAGAAGCATTTAGAATAAAATATTTAGGCTCTAAAGGTTTACTAAAAGCCTATTTTGCGGAGTTTAAAAATGTGGCAAACGACCAAAAGAAAGAGTTTGGGCAAACGATAAATCTTTTAAAAAAAACGGCTGAAAATAAAGTTAATACACTTAAAGAAGCTTTAGATAACCAAGATGAAGAAAAAGGGGTTTATGGAGACTTATCTCGCCCAGGCGAGCCTATTGCTTTAGGAGCGCGTCACCCAATTTCTATTGTAAAAAATAATATTATAGACATTTTTTCTCGTATTGGTTTTAATGTAAGTGAAGGCCCCGAAATTGAAGACGATTGGCACAACTTTACAGCATTAAATTTGCCAGAATATCACCCAGCAAGAGATATGCAGGATACGTTTTTTATTCAAACTAACCCCGATATTTTATTACGTACACACACCAGTTCTGTGCAAGTACGTTATATGGAAAATAACCAACCACCAATCCGTACCATTTCGCCAGGGCGTGTGTTTCGTAACGAAGCTATTTCGGCACGTTCGCATTGTTTTTTTCATCAAGTAGAAGGTTTGTATATAGATAAAGATGTGAGTTTTGCAGATTTAAAACAAACCTTACAATATTTTACAACAGAGTTATTTGGTAAATCTAAAATTAGATTGCGCCCATCTTACTTTCCGTTTACTGAGCCAAGTGCTGAGGTAGATGTGTATTGGGGCTTAGAGACTGAAACCGATTATAAAATCACCAAAGGCACAGGTTGGTTAGAGATAATGGGTTGTGGTATGGTAGATCCTAATGTTTTAGAAAACTGTGGTATAGACTCTAAAGTTTATTCTGGTTTTGCGTTTGGTATGGGCATAGATCGTATTGCAATGCTATTAAACCAAATTAGCGATATTAGGTTATTAAGCGAAAACGATGTGCGTTTTTTAGAGCAGTTTAAGTCTGCTTTGTAAAATTAGTTAGCTATTCAGCATAAAGCGAAACCTCTCTGGTATTTTAAAACTAGAGAGGTCTCGGTTATGCTTTTTTCTGAATGACAAAACAATCATTTTAAAAAGCTATTTATACCATTTCTGCATTGAAATTACCAGCAATAAAATCCACTTTTTTCCTTTCTTTTATAACATAAAAAGAAACCG
>JBMYXP010000014.1:0-25271 GCA_049608525.1 Winogradskyella sp. | reverse complement strand
AGTGATACAAACTGGACAGTAGCTAATGGTTTTATAGACGCTGTTTCAAGTTTTAGTACAAATTGTGGCGCATTAAGCGAAGATGAGTTTACACTTAACGAAGTTTCACTATACCCAAACCCAACAACCACAGTTTTAAATATTAAAATGAATAGCACCCTAAAACGTGCTACTATCTATTCTGTTTTAGGAGCAAAAGTTTTAGAAACAACCTCTAAAACCATTACAACTTCAAACTTACAAAACGGTATGTATTTAATTAAAATTGAAGCCGAAAACGGAAGTATTTCCACAAAACGATTTATTAAAAAATAAGAGACTAAAAAATTAAATGACCTATTAGTGTATTGCTATTGTAGTTTATTTGAAATGAACAAGCGGTAAAAATTGACGTTTTAGTTTTAAGGGTAAAAGTGATTTAAAATAAGCGATAAATAAATTGCTTTTACTTTTTTGAGAAACCGAAAATGCACTTTCAGAAGTTGCAATATACTTTAAGCGCGCTTAACTCTTAATTTTGATTAAAGTTAATTAGTAATACCATACAAAACGTTAATCTACAATTTATAAAACAGTTTAGTAATACACATCACAACCTGTTTTACACACAGAAAATTAAAAAATTATGAAAACAAAATTAATTTATTTAGTCTTACTTGCTTGTGCCTTTTCTTATGCACAATTACCAAGCAACCATTTTGCAAGCTACGAGTTTACAGATGGCAGTTTATTAAACGGATCTTTTACTGAAGCTTCAGGTTTAACACATCAAAATGCTGGGCAAACAGTAACACTTGAGAGTGATAGAGCTTCTGTTGCAAATAGAGCAATATCAGATTTTAGAATAGAAAATGGTTGTAATCTAGGCGCAACAAACCTTAATGAAGTTACTCTGGGTTTTTGGATGAAAAGCGACCCAGTTACTACAGACTCTAGGTTACTTCAAATTTACGGTGTTGCTGGTGGTGGCATTAGGTTAGAGTATAATGGCAATACTAATGAGTTAGAATTATTTGGTACCGGAGGGTCAAATACGTCTGCTGGTAATGCAATAGGTAATGATGCAACAGGTACGGTAGCCTTAGACGATGGTGCTTGGCATCATGTTGTTGTAAGAGCAACAAATTATACGAGTACACATCCTAGAGACGTTATTCAACTAGAGGTTATTGTAGATGGCAACTATAGCGCACCTGTAATTTCTTTCAATCTTGTTACAGCAACCAACGATGTGTTTACAAATTTTTTAGCAAACGCAAGTCTTAGATTAAATTACAATTATAACATTGCTCCGCAAACGTATTATTTAGGTAGCATAGACGATATTTACATCTATAGATTTGCACTTACAGATGCGCAAATACAAGATTTATATAACTACAATTCATCGACTTACGTAGGTAGTCGCTATTATGTTAATTATGATCGCCCACTATCTAGTAATAACACAGGAACAAGTTGGGCAAATGCTTTTGAAAACTTGCACGACGCTTTAGCTGTTGCCAAAAATGGCGACGACATATGGATTGCTAAAGGCACCTACCTGCCAGATGCTGCAGATGCTACAGTAAGTTTTGAGGTTACCGAACCCAACTTAAGTATTTATGGGGGTTTTGCTGGTACAGAAGCGCAATTATCAGATCGTGTTAATAGTATGGCTAACGAAACCATCTTGTTTGGAGACATTAACAATAATGATGTTTTTTACCCAGATAATTTATTAAATAGCTATAACGATGCTTCTAAAACAGACAATAGTAATACTATTATAAAAATAGGCGCATTAGCACACAATTTAGTATTAGACAAGTTAACTATCTCTAATGCACAACAATCTAACAACTCAATATTTGGTGCAGCAATTATTAAAAATGAAAATGCTTATAAGTTAACTATAAACAACTGTGTTATTAAAGATAATATTGCTTTTATAGGTGGTGCAGGTTTAAATGCAGAATTTAATTTAAACAATGCCAACGCATCACAACGTGGAGCGCTTACAGTAACCAATACTAAATTTATAAACAACATGTCGCGTTTTGCCGCTGGTATTTATAGTAATACAAAATTAAATACCAATGTAGATATTAAGGTAGAAGGTAGTTTGTTTGATAATAATATAGTAGGAGATATACCTATTCCTGGTTTTACCCAAAACGGGTATAGTGGTGCCGCAGCTTGGTTTAGATCAACAGACCAAGGTACAGATATTAATATCGATTTAGTAAATAACACTTTTGTTAATAATGTAGATGGATCTACCGCTAGCACAATGAACACTAGTGTAAGAGGTGTTGTTCTTATTAGTAAAGCTGCCACAAATTTTGGGGTTGTAACAACAAATGTTGCCAATTGTATTTTTTGGAATAATTTCTTCGGAACATCATCATCTAACGTGAGATCTATTACAAATTCAGATAAAGAATTACCAAGTCCTATAACTGTAAAAAACTCAATAGATTTTTATAATTTTAATGATGACAGTATTGGTACTAAAACAGCCACAAGTACAGCAAATCCATTATTTATAAACGATCAAACCAATTTTGCATTAACATTAGCGTCTCCTGCAAAAGATGCTGGCAATAATAGTGCGGTTACAATTAGTACAGATATTTTAGGTGAAAACCGAATAAATGATGGTACTGTAGATATGGGAGCTTTCGAATATACTCCGCCACCTTGCTTAATAAACATACCAGACGCAAATTTTAAATCTGTTTTAGTTGGTAACACAGCAATAAACACCAATGGAGATACAGAAATACAATGTGCAGAAGCAACCGCTTTTACAGGTACAATTTTAGTAAACGGTGGCACAACACCTATCACTGATTTAACAGGTATTGAAGCCTTTGTTAATTTAACGCAATTAATAGCTTATGGTAATAGTAGCCTTTCAAGCGCAAATGTATCTAGTAACACTCAATTAACGCGTTTGTCTTTGAATGATAATTCATTATCAAGTATAGATATTTCTAATAATACGCTTCTTCAAACTTTAGAGTTAGAAGACAATCAGCTTTCGTCTATAGATATTGCAACTAATACTGCATTAATTATAATAAGAATAGGATCTAACCCAATTACAAGTATTAATGTATCTACTACAACTAATTTAGCAATATTAGAAGCACCATCGTGCCAACTAACCAGTTTAGATATATCTGCAAACACGAGTTTAGTAACTTTAGATGTTAGCAATAACGATTTAGGAACTTTAAATGTTGCTAATGGTAATAATACAAATTTTTCTGGACCATCTGGTATGGGCGGAAGCGCACCAGCTATGGATGCTCGTGGAAACCTAAACTTAACTTGTATAGAACACGATACTGGTTTTACTCCGCCAACAACAGGAGCTATAAATTTACGTTGGGAAAAAGAGGCTTCAACAAGTTACAGTACAAATTGTAGTGCACTGAGCATAGAAGAGTTTGCATACAACGAAGTTACTTTATACCCAAACCCAACAACTTCAGTTTTAAATATTAAAATGAAGAGTAACTTAAAACGTGCAACTATTTATTCAATTTTAGGTGCAAAAGTTTTAGAATCAACGTCTAAAAGCATAACCACTTCAAACTTAAAAGATGGGATGTATTTAATTAAAATTGAAGCTGAAAACGGAAGTGTTTCAACAAAACGATTTATAAAAAAATAAGAAAGTAGTTGTTTGTTTTTTTTAATCTCGCAGGCTTTTTGCTTGCGGGGTTTTAAAAACAATTACTTTTTTAAAGCGTTGATAAAGTGCTAACTGCTATTTAAATAAGTCCTATAATTGTCTCTATTTTCAATTTAAATAATAATTGCAGTGGTCTAAAACAGTGTAAAATGTTTTTTTAGAAGTCGAAAACCGCTTTTCAGAAATTTATCAGCGCACACTTTAATAAAAACCCCAATATTTACAATAATTAACATATAAAAACTCAAAACAATGAAAGTATTACTCGTAACATTAAGTCTTTTTAGTACATTATTTTTTTCTGAAACTAAAAACACGACCAAAGACAACCAACCAAAAGTTGAAACAACAACCAAAGCCACATTAGGGAGTAGTTTTAAACTTATAAACGACACAAAAAATAAAGTAAGCATTTATACAGGCACAGGTTTTGTGTCGCTAAATAAAGGCTCTAGTACAAGCATAAGTTGTAACACAGGTAAAGAAGTACGTTGGGCAAGCAAAGGCAAAAAAGGCTCAGTTATTTTTAAAATTGAATCGAAACACTGCGGTAAAACCATTAAATTATCTCAGGTAATGTAATGATTTGCAACAAGTATTAGTTATAAAAAGTTGGGCGGTATTTAAATTGCTCAACTTTTTTAGGTTAACGAAAAAATAAAACGTTCAATAAAATAACACCTTTAAATGAATTTTATAAGACAACACAAATTAGAGCTTTTTTTAATTTTGCTATACTCGGCAATTGCAATGGTCTGTTATCAGTTTTTGTAAACCACCGGAATTAGTTCTCCTTTTGCTAAACAGTATTTTTTAATGTCTGCTTCCATAAGGTTTGCTGTATAATCAATAGCTTCAACCTTAAAGCCTATGCTGCGAAGCTTATCAAAATAATCGCGTCCATAAACACGTACATGGTCGTATTGTCCAAATATTTTTGCCCGCTCTACTTTGTTGGTAATTGAGTTGTCTTCAAAAGTAATAGCACGGCTTAAATCTTGCGGAATCTGAAATATACCATAACCACCAGGTTTCATAACTCTGTACAACTCTTGCATGGCTTTAGTGTCGTCTGGGATATGTTCTAATACATGATTGCACAAAATAATGTCGTAACTGTTATCTGCAAAAGGTAAGTTGCAAATATCTGCTTTTACATCGGCAATGGGAGATAATAAATCGGTGGTTGTATAATCTATGTTTTTAAGAGCTCTAAACCGTTTTAAAAAGCATTGTTCTGGTGCAAAATGAAGTACTTTATTTTTGTTAGAATTTGAATTTTCTTCAGTTTGAAAAAAATCGGTTTCATTTTGTAAATACAACCATAATAACCGATGACGTTCTAAAGATAATGTTGATGGCGATAATACATTAGGACGTTGCTTCCCATAACCATAAGACAAAAACGTTTTGAAGCGTTTACCATCAATAGGATCTGTATAGGTGTTGCCTTTTAAAAAGAAGGCTAAAACGGGTCGTGCAATGTAACTTAACCTAATGAGTAACGGTCTGGGTATTGTGTTGAGGATTATTTTGAAGAGTTTTTTCAAGTTGTTTCACAGAGTTTCACAGAGAAATCGCAGAGATTCACTGAGGAGAATTGATAAATCGTTTTATTCCGTTTTTTAAAAGTTTAGTGTGAAAATTAATTAGTAATCCCAGTGGATAGTTTCCTAATTTCATATAAGTTAAAATTTGTGCAGAATGCACATCAGTAAAACGCTCTACTGTTTTTAATTCGAGGATAATTTTGTTTTCAACTAGTAGATCAATTCTATAACCATGATCTAATTTAACATCTTTATATACTATGGGTAATGCTATTTCTTTTCTAACATTTAATCCAATGGATTTTAATTCAAAAAGCAAACATTCTTGATAGGCAGATTCTAACAATACAGGACCCAGAGCACGATGCACATTTATTGCAGCACCTATTATTTTTTCGGTTAATTTATTGTCCATAATTTCTTTGCGTAACGCTGCGTGTCTTTGTGAATCTCAGCGAAATAACTTCTAAATCACGAAAGCCTCAGCTCTAAAAGCATCTTCCTCATCACTAACAATCCCTAAAGCCTCATGTACATAAGCAAAGGTAGATAGTATTTCGGGCTTACCATTTACAATAGCAATATCATGTTCAAAATGCACGCTTGGTTTTCCATCTTGGGTTACAATTGTCCAACCATCGCTTAATTGTTTTACTTTGTGTGTGCCAAGATTTATCATAGGTTCTATGGCAACAACCATACCTTCAACAAATTTTTTGCCTCTACCACGTTTGCCGTAATTTGGCATTTCTGGGTCTTCGTGCATTTTTTTACCAAGTCCATGACCAACTAGCTCGCGTACCACACCATAACCTTGCGCTTCGCAATGCTGCTGTATAGCAAAACCAACATCGCCAACACGATTTCCTTTTTTTAATGCAGCTATACCAACGTAAAGCGACTCTTTTGTTACTTTAATAAGTTTTTTAGTCTCTTCGGCAACGTTACCAATCTCAAAAGTATAAGCGTGGTCTCCATAAAAATCATTCATTAAAGCTCCACAATCTACAGAGACAATGTCGCCATCTTTTAGTGGTATGTCTGTTGGCAAGCCATGTACTACGGCTTCATTTACACTACATAATAGGGTAGATGGGCAGTCGTAAAGTCCTTTAAAACCCGGTAAGGCGCCAAGACTTCTAATATAGTCTTCTGCAAGTGTGTCTAAATAATTAGTGGTAACTCCTTCTTTTATTTCTTTGGCGAGCATACCTAATGTTTTGGAAACAATAAGTGCACTTTGGCGCATTAATTCAATTTCTTCTGAAGTCTTTGTTATTATCATTACAAATAATTAATCTTTAATAAAATAGTGAATTGGCTTATTTAAATAATCCAAAAAGACCTTTTTTTGCAGGTTTTACATCTGGTTTTTCATTGGTAAGTAGCTGATAGACTTCTCCCCAAGCTAATATACCACCAATATTTCTGTCATCTATAAAAATATCTGCATTAACTTTTCGGCTTCTTTTACCATCGAGTTCTTCGTTAGGAAAACTGGCATTAACGGCATAAAACTCTATGCCATTGGCTTTACAAAAATCTACTGCGTCTTGCAATTTACTGCCATGTCTGTACGTCCATAAAATTAAACGATGGCCATCTGCTTGCAAGCGTTTTAGGGTTTCAAAAGCAAAAAGACGTTCTTTACCTACTTTTGGGTAAGCATCTTCTACGATGGTGCCATCAAAATCTACGGCGATTAATAATCTGTTTTCAAAATTCATGCTAAAAAATTCTATTAGTTCTGCAAAGGTACATAAAATAAGAGGTTAAATAAGGCTGTGTTGTGTCATAGCTTTTGGTTGTGGTAGCCCAATTAATTTTAAAATAGTTGGTGCAATATCTCCAAGAACTCCGTTTTTTATAGTGTCTAAGTCGTTATCTATTAGTACTATTGGTACGGGGTTGGTGGTGTGTGCAGTATTTGGTGAACCATCTGGGTTTATCATAGTTTCACAATTACCATGATCTGCAATAAGGATTGTTGTATAATTATTTGCTAAGGCTGTTGTTATGACATCTTTTACGCAGTCATCTACAACTTCGCAGGCTTTAATTGCAGCTTGCATATCTCCGGTATGCCCAACCATATCGCCGTTAGCAAAATTTAAACAGACAAAATCGGTATTGCCTTTTTCTAACTCTGGGATTAGGGCATCTCGCAATTCGTAGGCACTCATTTCGGGTTTTAAATCGTAGGTAGCAACTTTTGGTGAGTGTCGCAAAATTCTGGTTTCTCCTTTAAAAGGAGCTTCTTGGCCGCCAGAAAAGAAAAATGTAACGTGCGGATATTTTTCGGTTTCAGCTATTCTAATTTGTGTTTTGTTGTGCTTTGCTAATACCTCGCCTAAGGTTTCGGTAAGATTATCTTTGTTAAAAACAACGTTAATACCTTTAAAATTAGCATCGTAATTTGTTAAGGTTACATAATGAAGATTTAACTTGTGCATATTATATTCATGAAAATCTTGCTGCGATAAAGCTTCGGTTAATTGACGACCGCGATCGGTTCTAAAGTTAAAAAATATAACAACATCATCAGCTTTAATAGTTGTTATCGGATTATTAGAAGCATCAACAGCAATAAGAGGTTTTATAAATTCATCTGTAATAGCGTTATCGTAATTGTTTTGTATAGATTTTAAAATAGTATGCGTTTTTTCGCCTTCGCCATTTACTAAAGCATTGTAAGTCGTTTTTATACGTTCCCAACGTTTATCTCTATCCATAGCGTAATAACGACCTGTTACAGTAGCTAATTTGCCTGTAGATTTTTCTAAATAGTCTTCTAATTCTGATATAAAACCATAGCCCGATTTTGGATCTACATCTCTACCATCTGTAAATGCGTGTACAAAAACGTTTTCTAAACCTTCATTTTTAGCAGCATCTAATAAACCGTAAAGATGATTACTATGAGAATGCACTCCGCCATCACTAACCAAGCCTAAAAAATGTACATTCTTTGTATTAGTTTTAGCATATTGAAACGCATTTTTTAAAACCTGCTCTTCTTGAAGTGTTTTATTTTTTACAGCCAAATTAATTTTTACCAAATCTTGATACACAATTCTGCCAGCCCCCAAATTCATGTGGCCAACTTCACTATTTCCCATTTGGCCTTCTGGTAAACCCACATGTAAGCCGTCGGTTCTTAAACTTGCATTTGGGTATTTGCTGTAAAGCGCGTCTATAAATGGTGTTTGTGCATTATCTATTGCAGAAACCTTTGGGTCTGGTGAGGTTCCCCAACCATCTAAAATCATTAAAATTACCTTTTTATTCATGCTAAAGTGTTTCGTGAAATCAAAGATACCATTTACAGTTTTATTATTAGACCAATTATTAGACCATTTTTGCATTGAAATTACTGTAAAAGAAAACGATGATTCTTTTCTTTATTTGAAACAGAGAAATAAAGCATAGCCTTGTTACGTTTTCCTTTTATGTTAAAAAAGAAAGGAAAAAAGGGGGTTTTATTGCGGTAATTTCAATGCAAAAATGGTATTACTTAGGTTTTAAATTTCGGGTGTGTATTTTTAAAATACTGAGCTATTTTAAGAAAGCTAAATTAGTATTGGTAGCTAGCTCATAAGGGGTTTTATTGTACTCAAAAATACGTGCGTTTAATGCGCCTTTTAATGTCAGTTTATTGCCTTTTACCTCTATCCAACTACCTTCGCGCAGACCAATAACGGGTTGCGTGTTATACCTATGAAATTCTTTAATACGTGTTTCTCTAGTCTCGCCCATGTGTTTACTGTTTGGGTTTGGGTCTAAATAATGTGGGTTTATATTAAATGGTACAAGCCCAAGTGCTTTAAAACTTGGAGGATATACAATAGGCATGTCGTTAGTCGTATTTATTGTTAATCCACAAATGTTAGAGCCAGCACTTGTGCCTAAATAAGGTGTGCCATTTTTTACAGCAGTTTTTAATGGGTCTAAAACCTCATTTTTATACAACTGATTAACCAATACAAAGGTATTGCCTCCACCAACAAAAATACCTTTGGCTTTGCTTATTGCTTCTTTTGGGTTTTCAAACTCGTGCAAACCCACTATTTTTTTACCAATAGCTTTAAATGCTTTTGAAGCAATTGCGGTATAATCCTTATGCGATATGCCTCCTGGTCTTGCATACGGCACAAAAAGAATCTCTTCTGTAGATTTAAAATGAAGGTTAAGTTCATCTAATACATACTCTAAATAACCACTGCCGTGAATGGTAGATGTACTTGCTAGTATAATTGATTTCAAAATTTATAATGTTTTTAAGGATTTTTGTAACCTACCAGTTATTGTGTAAAGCTTTTTTTTAATTATAATTGGTAGCCCTAGTTTCTAAATTTATTAGGTGTAAAAAGTTGAAAATAAAAACCCCTTTAGGTCTAATATAATTTAGTGCCATAAATGTAAGATTTTTATTATTTAACAAAGATTTACAATCCATTTTTTACACTTTTTAAAGAATAAATACGAAATTTAAGGCTCTACAAAGTCAACGTTATGAAAAATAAACACTTTTACATGGGTATTGTTTTAATTATATCGGTGGCACTAAACGCACAACGCAAAAACTTAAAAGCACAACTCATAGCAAACGGAGATGTAGAAGGTATTCATATCCTTAACAAAACAGCTTCAAAATATGCAATTTCTAATGAAAATGGACGTTTTAGTATTCCTGCAAAAGCTTTAGATACTTTATTTATTTCGGGTTTAAAGTATCAAGTTCAAGATATTGTAATTACAAAAGCTATGATAGATTTGGGTAGTTTTAAAGTACAGTTAATTGAAAAAATAAACGAGCTAGATGAGGTTATTGTGGGCAAAATTTTAACAGGAAGCTTACAATCTGATCTCGAAAACTCTGATGCAAAGCCCAAAGTAAATTTTTACGACCTAGGCATACCAGGCTATACAGGCAAACCGTTAACACAAAACGAGCGTAAATTGCACGATGCCGATGCTGGCAGTATGCTAAGCTTAGGAGGAGGAACTAATGGCGCAGGTGCTGGTGTAAACCTACATAAATTATTAAATAAAATAAGCGGACGTACAAAAAAGCTAAAAGCCATTGTTGCTTTAGAGACTAAAGACAATTGCATTAATCGCTTACGACGAGAGTTTAAAGATGCTATTTTTGAAAATAATGACTTGGCTGAAAATTTAAAGAATGAGTATTTTTTCTTTTGTGATGAAGATCCAAAATTTAAGCAATTATGTGAAGAAAATAATGATTTGAAATCCATAGATTTCTTAAAACAAAAATTAATTGCTTATAAACAAATTGTTAATACTAAAACAAAAAAGTAACTTTGGGCTTATTTATTGTAGAAATCAAAAAAAACATCACACCAAATAACTCATGAATTCATTAAAATTTCTAATACTAGTAATACTTTTCCCTGTTTTGGTTTCAAGCTCAAACACACACGATTACTATGTAAGTGTTACTACAATAGAATACTCCAAAAAGCAAAAATCACTTCAAATTATAAGTCAAGTATTTATAAATGATTTTGAACGACTATTGAGACAGCGTTACGATGAAACTATAACTTTAGATACTAAAAACGAAGCTAAAGCAATAGAAACTTACATGCAAAATTACCTAACGCGTAAGCTGAACATAAAAGTTAACGGTAAAGTTGTAAATTTTAATTTTATTGGTAAATCCTATAAAGATGACATAGTGTATTGTTACCTCGAAGTTGAAAATATTTCTGCAATACAATCCTTAGAAATTACAAATCGTCTATTATTCGATGTATTTACAGAACAACAAAATATTGTAAAGTTGAAGGTAAATACTAAAAATAAAAGCTTTTTGTTAGTGCCAGGCAATGAGAAATGTGAATTAAATTTTGATTAAAACCCTCATAATCGCTATAAATTCTCTATTTTAGGCACCATTTTTAATACTAAATAAATCAACACAAAATAAATATGAAAACTTTTAAGTATGTCTTATGCGCTTTCTTTTTTGTTTCAATTAGCGGATTTGCTCAAAATGAAATAAAATCTCAGCGCAAATCAGGTCACACCAATCAAAATAAATTTAAGCAATTATACGACGAGTTCTCTACACCAAATAGGTATAGAACAGGTTCTGGCGCACCAGGATCCGCATATTATCAGCAACAAGCAGATTACAAAATGGATATAGAAATCGATGATGTAAATGCAAAATTATATGGTAATGAAACAATTACTTACACAAACAACTCACCAGACCAACTAAAATACCTTTGGGTGCAGTTAGATCAAAATGTGCGTGCTAAAGATTCTAAAACGCACTTAATTAATAGTACAAGTTTTGGTATTTCAACAACACCATCAAAATTTGTGAATGCCTATGTGAAAGAAAAATTTGATGGAGGTTTTAACATACAATATGTTAAAGATAGTAATGGTGAAGATTTACCTCACACTATTAACCGCACAATGATGCGTATTGAGTTGCCAAAAGCCATGAAAACAGGAGATAAATTTACCTTTAAAATAAAATGGTGGTACAACATTAATGACCATAATAAAGATGGAGGTCGATCGGGTTACGAGTATTTTGCAAAGAATGATAATAAAGCCTATGTTATTGCTCAGTTTTATCCACGTATGGCTGTTTACGATGATGTAGAAGGTTGGCAAAATTCACAATTTTGGGGCCGCGATGAGTTTGCATTACCATTTGGTGATTTTGATGTAAATATTACAGTGCCAGCAGATCATATTTTAGACGGTACAGGTCGTTTAATTAATAGAGATGAGGTTTTTACAGAAACGATGATGAAACGTTACGAAAAAGCTAAAAAATCTTATGATAAACCTGTAATGATAGTTACAGAAGCAGAAGCACGTAAAGCTGAAAAAAGAAAAAGCACTGCTAAAAAAACATGGAAACTCTCGGCTAAAATGGTTAGAGATTTTGGTTTTGCAACATCTCGTAAATTTATTTGGGATATGATGGCTGTAAAGATTGGAGATAAAGACGTTATGGCCGTATCAATGTACCCTAAAGAAGGAAATCCTTTATGGGAAGAATGGTCAACTAGAGCCGTAGCAAGTACATTAAAATCTTACTCTCGTATGACGTTTAACTATCCGTACCATAAAGCAATCTCAGTACATGCTAGGCAACAAGGTATGGAATATCCTATGATTTGTTGGAATTACGGCCGCCCAGATAAGGACGGCAATTACTCAGACCGCGTGAAGTACGGAATGATAAGCGTAATTATACACGAAGTTGGTCATAATTTCTTTCCTATGATTGTAAATAGTGATGAGCGCCAATGGACATGGATGGACGAGGGTTTAAATACATTTGTGCAATATGTTGCAGAGCAAGATTTTGCAGAGTGGAACCCAACGGCATTATCACCAAATGATAAAACATACCCATCGCGTCGTGGCCCAGCAGCAAAAATTACAAGGTATATGGGAGGCAATCAAGATTTTATTGCACCGATTATGACCAAAGGTTTAAATACCTACCAATTTGGTAATAATGCCTACGGAAAACCAGCAACAGCCTTAAACATTTTAAGAGAAACTGTTATGGGACGCGAGCTTTTTGATTATTCATTTAGAGAATACTCTAACCGTTGGATGTTTAAACACCCAACACCCGAAGATTTTTTCCGTACCATGGAAGATGCTTCTGCGGTTGATTTAGATTGGTTTTGGAGAGGTTGGTTTTATACTACAGATTATACCGATATTGGTATAAAAAAAGTAAAGCGATATATAACAACAGATGAGCCAAGTGAACAAGGAAAAAAAGTAGCTAGTCGTTTTAATAGAGATATTAACAGCTTAGTTTATTTTGCAGAAGAAGGAAATTTTAGTACTGGGGATTTTAATATAGTAAAATATGGAAATCATAACATAGAAGATATAGCTATAATCAAAGAATATATAATGGATAATTTCACGGCAAAAGAGCGTAAAAACTTGAAGTTGCCTAAATATTTTACTCAAGTTACTTTTAACAAACCAGGTGGATTAGTTATGCCGTTAATTGTTGAATATACTTATGCAGATGGGAGTAAAGAAAAAATTACGTACCCAGCGCAAGTATGGAGACTAAATGATAAAGAAGTGTCTAAAACAATTGCAAGTCAAAAAGAGATAGTGTCTATAACAGTAGATCCAGATTTAGAAACCGCAGATGTAGATACCTCAAATAATACTTGGCCAAAAGAAACTAAAGCAAATGCATTTAATACGTTTAAAAATAAGGTAAAGAATTAGTATAATACGATTAAAGTTTATGGCTAAGTTATAAGATGCGTACGAGCAATTTTATAACTTAGCCATTTTTTTATGGATAAAATAAACGATAAAGAATAGGTATTACCGTCGCTTTTTCTTGCTCTTAAATTTTACCTTGTCTTTCGCTTTTCGTCTGTTAAAAGGTACTGCATCATTAAATGTGTTTTTGGCATCACCATTAGGTTTGTTCTTTCGCCATTTTTCTTCTTTTTTAGGAAGTAACACATCTAATAAATCTTGACGACCTAATTTGTTTAAGGTCTTTTTAATCCACGCTTTGTTTTCATCTTTATACCAAAAGAAAAAACGGTGTTGCTCATCTTTTTCTTTTCTTGTAATAGGAGTATTTACTTTTTTAAGCGTGTATGGGTGATAGCCACTATAATAAATCACTGTAGCAACCGTCATTGGAGTAGGTGTAAAGCCTTGTACTTGCTCTAACTGAAAGCCCATGTCTTTGGTTTCAGCAGCAAGGTTTGCCATATCTTCAACCTCACAAGCGGGGTGATTAGAAATAAAATAAGGGATTAATTGCAGTTTTAAACCTTTTTTAATATTTATTTTATCGAAACGTTCTTTAAATTTATGAAAATAGTTAAACGATGGCTTGCGCATCAGTTTTAAAACAGGATCGCTAGTATGTTCTGGTGCTACTTTAAGACGTCCAGAAACATGCTTTGTCATCACTTCTTCGGTATAAGCGTCTAACTCTTTTGGGTCGGCATTTTTATTAAACTCTGGCACTAACATATCGTGCCTAATCCCAGAGCCAATAAAAGATTTCTTTACTTTAGGATGGCTGTCAACGGCTTGGTATAATTCTGTTAACGGCTTATGAGACGTGTCTAAATTACTGCAAATTACTGGCGAAATACAACTCGGAGCCACACACTTATCGCAAATAGACTGCACTTTGCCTTTCATTTGATACATGTTGGCACTTGGGCCGCCAATATCAGACAAATAGCCTTTAAAATCTGGCATATTTGCAACGGTATCTACTTCTTTTAAAATAGATGCTTTACTTCGTGAGGCAATAAATTTTCCTTGATGCGCAGAAATAGTACAAAAACTACACCCCCCAAAACAACCTCTATGGATATTAATGGAGAACTTAATCATTTCAAACGCAGGTATAGGACCTCGCTTATTATATTTTGGGTGAGGTAAACGTGTGTAAGGCAAATCGAATGCCGCATCAATTTCGGCTTCCGTCATTGTAGGATATGGCGGATTTATCATTAACACCTTATCGCCAACGTTCTGAAAAATTCGACGTGCAGCTAACTTATTAGATTCTTGCTCAATGATTTTAAAATTCGAAGCATATTTTTTCTTGTCTTTTAAACAAGTTTCGTGCGATGCAATTTCTACATCTTCCCAATTACTGTTTTTTGGAATAGTTTCGTTTTTACTTAAAAGTACTGCGGTTTGGTTAATGGTTTTCAAACTACTAAAAGGCACTCCTTTTTGTAATAAACGTATTATTTCTCGTAAGGGTTGTTCGCCCATACCATAGACCAACATATCTGCTTTAGAGGTTTCTAAAATGGTTGGCATTAACTTATCACTCCAGTAATCGTAATGTGTAACACGTCGCAATGAGCCTTCTATGCCACCAATTAAAACTGGTGTATCTGGCCATTTTTCTTTTAATATTTTGCTATAAACGGAAGAGGCATAATCGGGTCTAAAACCAATATCTCCGTTTGGTGTGTAGGCATCTTTATCGCGGCGCTTCTTATTAGCGTTGTAGTTGCTAATCATAGGGTCCATACAACCACCAGTAACACCAAAAAATAATCTTGGTTTACCTAGTTTTACAAAATCCTGAAGATTATCCGTAACACTAGGTTGCGGCACAATGGCAACACGCAACCCCATATGTTCTAGCATACGACCAATAACGGCTGGGCCAAAAGTTGGGTGGTCTACATAGGCATCTCCGCTAAACAAGATAACATCTAAGTATTCCCATCCGCGGATTTTTACCTCTTTGTTTGTGGTAGGTAACCAATCTGTAAGTTGTAATTTGTTCTTCACACTACAAAAATAGTTAAAAATTGGGCTTAGATATTACTAATAAAAGGATTAAGCTAATTATTTGGGCGTTACCACGCTCATACCTACAAGGTTTTCAGATACCAAAACAAGTTTGGTACTTCGCCTTGTAGGATCGCTTAGGTCGTGCTTTCGGCAGTCGCTTTTTTGTGTTGCATAAGCGCAACAACACAAAAAGAGCTTCAACAAATGCCTCTATCACTAACGCGTGTACTTGTTGTCTTTTGGCTTAATTCTAAAATTCAATTTTGTCTATTAAGAGATTACAAATCCAGACTTTTTAAACTTTCAACACGGTTACGAGCTAAGAAATCGTCAATAGTTTCAAAATGTTCAATAACACGTTTTTCTTTAAACTCAAATACTTTTTTAGATAACCCTTGCAGAAAATCTCTGTCGTGAGACACTAAAATTAGTGTGCCATCAAAATTTTGTAATGCTTCTTTTAAGACATCTTTAGATTTTAAATCTAGGTGGTTTGTTGGCTCATCTAAAATTAATAAGTTAACAGGTTCTAACAATAATTTTACCATGGCTAATCTGGTTTTTTCCCCACCAGAAAGCACACTTACTTTTTTGTCTATATCGTCGCCTCTAAACATAAAACCACCCAAAATACTTTTAATTTGGGAGCGCACATCGCCTTGTGCCACTTCATCTACCGTTTGAAAAATCGTTAAACTTTCATCTAATAATGCGGCTTGGTTTTGTGCAAAGTAACCCACCTTAACATTGTGTCCTAAACTGCACGTGCCTTCTACATCAATTTCGCCCAAAATGGCTTTTATCATGGTAGATTTTCCTTCTCCATTTCTACCAACAAAGCATACTTTTTCGCCTCTTGCAATACTCATATTTGCTTTTTTAAATACCACGTGGTTGTCATAAGATTTAGACACGTCTTTAACCGTTACGGGATAATCTCCCGAGCGATTGGTTGGTGGAAAACGCAGTTTTAATGCTGAGGTATCAACATCATCAATTTCAATGATTTTCAATTTTTCGAGCATGCGCTCTCGAGACGATACTTGGTTGGTTTTAGAGTACGTGCCTTTAAAACGCTCAATAAATTGCATGTTGTCTGCAATAAATTTTTGCTGTTCTTGGTAGGCTTTTATTTGGTGTGCACGTCGGTCTTCTCTTAACTGAAGGTAATGGGTGTAATTGGCTTTATAGTCGTAAATACGACCCATAGTTACCTCAATGGTTCTGTTGGTAATATGATCTACAAAAGCCCTGTCGTGAGAAATAACAACGACTGCATTAGCTTTATTTAGTAAAAAATCTTCTAACCAAATTACAGATTCAATATCAATATGGTTGGTTGGCTCATCTAATAAAATAAGATCTGGTTTTTGAAGCAAAATTTTAACCAACTCAATGCGCATGCGCCAACCACCAGAAAATTCATTAGTTTGTCTGGTAAAATCTTCTTGCTTAAAACCTAAACCTTTTAATGCTTTTTCAACTTCAGCATCATAATTTACATCTTCTAAAGCATAATACAATTCGCCTAAATCTGAGACACGTTCAATGATTTTCATGTAGTCATCAGATTCGTAATCTGTTCTGATTTCTAACTGTTTGTTTAGATTTTCCATCTCATCACGCATTTCAAACACATGCTTAAATGCTTTTGAGGCTTCATCAAAAACCGTAGTATTATCTTCGGTTAATAAATGTTGTGGTAAGTAAGCGATAACCGCATCTTTTGGGCAACGCACATTGCCACGCGTTGCATTTTGCACACCCGCTATGATTTTCATCATAGTAGATTTTCCTGCGCCATTTTTTCCCATTAATGCAATTTTATCATCTGCATTAATAGTAAATGACACGTCACTAAAAAGGGTATGACCGCTAAATTCTACGGCTAAATTATCTACTGAAATCATATACGAGGTGTTAAGCTGCAAAATTACTAAAAGGCAGAGGATAAATCTTTCATTTTTTTGAAGTAATATTGCACTCTGTACGTAATTATGAGTATCATTTCAAAAGACATATCTAAAGCCATTACGCTTTTAACTAACCACCAATTAGTTGCTATACCTACCGAAACGGTTTACGGTTTGGCGGGTAATATTTACAGCGAAAAAGCCATAAACGCTATTTTTGAAACCAAGAAACGTCCGTTTTTTAATCCTTTAATTGTACATATTCCGTCGGTAGAAATGCTATCGGATATTGTAGATTATATTCCTAAAAAAGCACAATTATTAGCAGATGCCTTTTGGCCAGGACCCATTACTTTGGTGCTAAAAAAGAAACCAATAATTCCCAATTTAATTACAGCAGGAAAAGATACCGTTGCAGTAAGAGTGCCAAACCATGCAACAACTTTAGCGCTTTTAAAACAGTTGCCATTTCCTTTGGCTGCACCAAGTGCTAATCCGTTTAGTAGTATTAGCCCAACGTCTGCTCAACATGTCGAAGATTATTTTAAGGATACAATTAAAATGGTTTTAGATGGTGGAGCATGTAAAAGTGGTATAGAATCTACTATTATAGGTTTTGAAGATGATGCGCCTATTATTTATCGTTTAGGTTCAATAGCAATTGAAGACCTAGAAGCCGTTGTTGGAAAAATTCAAATTAAAAATAAAAAAGAAGTTAAGCCAGATGCGCCAGGTATGTTAGACCGTCATTACGCACCAAAAACAACAACAATTTTAACAGATAATATTTTTGAAACCATACAGCAAAATTTAGGTAAACGTATAGGTGTAATAGCTTTTAATTCTGAAATTGATGCTACACACCTAGCCACCCAAATTGTATTATCTAAATCTGGTAATATGGCTGAAGCAGCATCAAAGTTATACGATACACTCCACCAATTAGACAAGCAGCATCTCGATATTATTATTGCTGAAAAATGTCCAGATTTTGGCTTGGGTAAATCTATAAATGACCGTTTAGAACGTGCAACAAAATAAATAAAAAAGAGCTTGTTTTAAATAGTCATCTATTTTGTTATCTTAGAAGGCAAAATAATATGTGCTATGCCATACACCATAACATCACCAGAAGACTATATTAACCAAGCGCCAGAAGCGCGAAAGGCAGCTTTAATTAAGCTAAGAACAACCATTAAAGACAACTTGCCAAATGGGTTTGAAGAGGGTTTAATTTATAAAATGGTTGGCTATTATGTGCCACATTCTGTTTATCCAGACGGTTACCATTGCGACCCCAAAACACCTTTACCTTTTATGAGTTTTGCTTCACAAAAAAATTCTATAAACTTATATCATAGTGGTATTTATGCTAAAAAAGAATTACACGATTGGTTTGTTAATGAATATCCTAAACATTGTAAACGCAAATTAGATATGGGCAAAAGTTGCATACGATTTAAAAATATGGACGCTATTCCTTTTGATTTAATAGGAGAACTTACCAGAAAAATGACCTGCAAAGAGTGGATTTCTACTTACGAATCTGCACTAAAAAAATAAAAATTAACTAATAAAAATTCCCTTTCCTTTAGAAAGGGTTAGGGATAGGAATGAAAAAACGAGTAACAGGTATTGGTGGATTATTTTTTAAAACTAAAGATCCAAAAGGCTCTAAGGATTGGTATAAAAAACACTTAGGTTTTAATACAGACGAATACGGGGCTACCTTTTGGTGGAACGATAAAGACGGTAACGATTGCTCTACACAATGGAGTCCTTTTAAAGATGATACCACATATTTTCAACCTTCTAAAAAAGACTTTATGTTTAATTATAGAGTGGAAGATTTAGAAGCACTTTTAAAGGTTTTAAAAATTGAAGGTGTTACTATTGTAGGTGATATGGAAACTTATGATTATGGGAAATTTGCTTGGATACTAGATAATGAAGGTCATAAAATTGAGTTATGGCAGCCAATAGACTCTGCTTTTAAATAATTGAATTGTTTTTCCTATTTTTGAGCACTAACTAATTACTAATCAAAAAAATATTAAGAAATTATGTCAGACGACAACAAAAACTTAAATGAAGATCTTAACGAAATGCTAGGAGATGCAAAAGAAGGTGCTAAAAAAGCCGTAGATAAAGCTAGTGAATTGGCAGATGATGCTAAGGAAACCGTATCGGAGATAGCAGACGAAGCAAAAGAAACCGCAAAAGAGTTTTCTGAGGGCGCAAAAGCAGTATTTGATAAAGCTAGTGGCGACAATAAAAAAGTATTAGCTGGTGTATTAGGTATTGTTATTGGCTCATTAGGAATTCATAAATTTGTTTTAGGATATACAAAAGAAGGTATTATTCAAATAGTATTAACATTTTTAACCTGTGGATTTGCAGGCATTATTGGTACTATTGAAGGTATTATCTATCTAACAAAATCTGACGAAGACTTTTATAATACGTACCAAGTAGGTAAAAAAGGTTGGTTTTAAAAACCAAATAATTCAATACTAAAAAGTTAAAAAAGCATCTCTATATTATTTAGAGCTGCTTTTTTTAGTCTGTAATTCTAAAAACTATTGGCAAAGCATACGGTACTATAACGGGTTTACCACGCTGAAAACCAGGCTTTTTTAACTTTGGTATCTTTTTTATAACACGTATTGCTTCATTTTCTAATACTTTGTGTGGACCTCTTGCCCTTATAGCTATAACTTTACCTTTTTTGTCAATCTTAAATGCCACAAAAATTCTTGCAACCCCTTTAGGCAAATCTAATTTTTTTGCCAGTTTAATATTAAAATTTTTTGAGACTAAATCTTTAACCTTATTACTCATACAGTCTTTTAAGTCTGTATTGCTTAAACTTTTATCGCAACCTTTATATACAGGCACATTTTCTATCATAGAAAAAGGAACTTCACTTGGCTCATATCCTAATATTGGTATAATGGAATCTTTTGTACGGTCTAAAAAAAAGCCAAATTGATTGCGTACTGTAGAGGCAACACCATTATCATAATCGTCTAATACAGGTTTTACTTTTGGGATACGATCTAAAAAGCTTTTCAATTTTTTAGAACCTACATTTAATGAGTTATAAATATTTGAATAGCTTTTAACAATTACACCTTTTTCGTCGTACAAAATACTGGTAGATACAGTAATAGTGTCTTTTTTTGCCTTAATAAAAATGGAATCTTTAAAGATTGCAGTGTTTAAGTGTTTACCTATTAATTCGTGCAAATTAATATCGTAACACTTAACTTTATCTGTTGCGTTTTCGCAGCCTTCAAATATTACAAATGGTCTGTTATAAAATTCTGGATGTTCTTGCGCATTTACTAAATTGCCGAAAATTAAAATAGTAATGCAGAGTTTTAATAATTTCATGTTTTTAAATAATATTTAGGCTTTTACTAAACAGCGACAACACCTTTAATATGTGGATGCGGATTATAATCTACTAGCGTAAAATCTTCAAATTTAAAATCGAACATATTTTTTACATCTGGGTTTAACACCATTTTTGGTAATGGTCTCACCTCTCTAGATAACTGCAACTCTAATTGCTCTACGTGGTTGTTGTAAATATGAGCATCTCCAAAGGTGTGAATAAAATCGCCAGCTTTAAAACCGCAAACTTGCGCCATCATCATAGTAAGCAAAGCATAAGATGCGATATTAAATGGCACACCCAAAAATACATCTGCACTACGTTGGTATAATTGACAAGACAATTTACCCTCTGAAACATAAAATTGAAAAAACGCATGGCAAGGAGGCAAAGCCGCTTTACCATTAGCTACATTTTCTGAAAACGATTTAGACGTGTCTGGTAATACAGAAGGATTCCATGCCGAAACTAACATTCTGCGACTGTTAGGGTTTGTTTTTAAAGTTTGAATAACGTCTTTAATTTGGTCTATCTCATCACTTGCCCAGTTGCGCCACTGATGGCCATACACTGGGCCTAAATCTCCGTTTTCATCTGCCCAGTCATTCCAAATTTTAACACCGTTTTTAGTAAGATAATTCGTATTTGTATCGCCTTTTAAAAACCAAAGGAGTTCGTAAATAATAGATTTTAAGTGTAGTTTTTTTGTGGTTACCATCGGGAAACCTTCACTTAAATTAAAACGCATTTGATAACCAAAAACACTTTTTGTGCCTGTACCTGTTCTATCTCCTTTTTCGTTGCCTTCAGCTAAGACGTGTTTTACTAAATCGTGATATTGTTTCATCCCATCTTCCGTCTTCCCAAAGGGAAGAAATTTTTCAAAAAATTAATAATAATTATATTAACATCATAATTTTCCCCTTTGGGGAATTAAAGGGGATTTTACCCAATAATCATCCCAGCAATAGTAGCAGAAATTAATGATGCTATTGTACCCCCAATTAAGGCTTTCATTCCAAATTTAGATAATTGTTTACGTTGCCCAGGAGCTAAAGATCCAATGCCACCAATTTGTATGCCAATAGATGCAAAGTTGGCAAAACCACAAAGCATATAGGTTGCCATAATTATCGATTTTTCGTATTTTAAATGGGTAACATTAGCAACGTTTTTTAGTTCGGCTAATTGTATGTAACCAATAAATTCACTTGCAGCTAATTTAATTCCTAATAATTGTCCCATTAATGCCATATCTTCTTTTGCAACACCAATAAGCCACATTAATGGTGCAAATAAATAGCCTAACAGGAACTCTAATGATAAGCCATCATAAGGAGTATTTGCTGCAATTACTTCGTTTAGAGATGTAAAATGCCAATTGATATTCCATTTTTCAATACTAATGCCGTCAAAACCTGCAACTCCACCAATAATACCATTAAACATGGCTATAAAAGCTACAAAAACCAAAAGCATAGCACCAACATTAACCGCTAATTTTAACCCTTCTGTTGTTCCGTTTGCAATGGCATCTAATAAATTTGTTCCTATTTTTTCTTGAGAAACTTCTACATCAGTATTTATGTTTTCGGTTTGTGGAAACAATATCTTAGAAATTACAATTGCGCCAGGTGCTGCCATTACAGATGCGGCTAATAAATGCTTGGCATAAAATAATTGTAATTCTTTATCATCACCGCCTAAAAACCCTATGTAAGCTGCCAACACAGCACCTGCAACGGTTGCCATACCACCAATCATAACTAGTAGAATTTCAGACTTATTCATTTTTTCTAAATAGGCCTTAATAAGTAACGGAGCTTCGGTTTGCCCTAAAAAAATGTTACCAGCAACACTTAAGCTTTCTGCACCTGAGATGCCTAAAATTTTAGTTAGTAGCCAACCCATTGCTTTTACTACTTTTTGAATAATACCCAAATAGAATAATACTGATGTTAAAGCTGAAAAAAATAGTATTGTTGGTAATACTTGAAATGCAAATATGAAACCAAACGAATTAACATCTAGCATGCCACCAAACAAAAATTCACTACCTGCTTGTGTATAGCCTAAAACAGAAATAAACCCTTTCCCTATAAATTCAAAAATTGTTTTTATGGTATCTATTTTTAAAACACCAATAGCAATGATGAGTTGAAATGCTAAACCAATACCAACTGTTTTCCAGTTAATGGCTTTGCGGTTACTACTAAATAAAAAAGCAATAAAAATTAAACTAAACATTCCTAAAACACCTCGCCAAAGACTATTAAAAGAAAAGCCTTGATTTGGTATAATATCATTTTCGTTGGCTGCTACAACGGCAACGTCTTCAACTACAAGATTGTTTAAGGCTTTGTAGGTATAGGATTTTTTTTGGTCTTTAAAAACTAAAGTAGAATCGGTTAACTCCGTTATTCTATATCTGTTTACAGAATTTATAGAGTCGTTTACGTATAACACCAAGAGATTATTTTGAGACATATAATCTCCATCTAATTTAGTTTGTGGGTTAGAATAAAAGTTAAATTGACCGTTGTTAAACTCTAAATTTTGGTAGTGATTTACAGACGAATCTGAAACCCATTTTTTATCAAGTTCTTGAGCCGAAATGGATGATATTGCTATTAAAACAACAAATAATGTCTTGAAAAAATGAGTCATAAAAAATAATGTTAGTTAACGTTTAGAGATTTCGTCTCTAATTTTTGCAGCGGTTTCATAATCTTCGTTAGTAACCGCTTCTTCTAAAAGCGTGTTAAGTTTTTCTGTTGGTGTATTATTATAACCCTCGTCTGTATCAGTTTCTAAACTAGAGTCGTCTATGGTTTCAGATAATAGCGTGTCAACAAGAATATTATCTGGATTTTGTTCATCTGCGTTTGGGTTAACATTTAGATAAATACCTGCTTTATCTAATATGTTTTTGTAAGTAAAAATGGGGGCATTAAAGCGAAGTGCTAAAGCAATGGCATCACTTGTTCTGGCATCAATAATTTCTTCAATTTTATCGCGCTCACAAATTAGGCTCGAGTAAAACACACCATCAACCAACTTGTGAATAATGACTTGTTTTACAACAATATGAAATCGGTCTGAAAAATTTTTGAATAAATCGTGAGTAAGTGGTCGCGGAGGTCTAATCTCTTTTTCTAAAGCTATGGCAATAGCTTGTGCTTCAAAAGCTCCTATAACAATAGGTAGTTTTCTATCTCCTTCAATTTCATTTAAAATTAAAGCGTACGCGCCATTTTGAGTTTGACTGTAAGAGATACCTTTAATTTTTAAACGGACTAAGCTCATAAGTTTTAAAACACAAAGAACTGTTTAAATTTGGACTTTACCAACTGAATTGAGCAGATTTGGAGAATTTCTAAATTTAAACAGTTCTTAAATTAGTAATACAAGGTACTAAAATTAAGCATTTTGAGCTTTAAATGCTTTTAATTTTTCTATTAATTGTGGTACAACTTCAAAAGCATCACCAACCACGCCATAGTCTGCGGCTTTAAAGAAAGGCGCTTCTGCGTCTGTATTAATTACTACTTTTACTTTAGACGAGTTAATGCCTGCTAAGTGTTGTATGGCGCCAGAAATACCGATAGCAATGTATAAGTTTGATGCTACCGGTTTACCAGTTTGCCCAACATGTTCGCTGTGAGGTCTCCAACCCAAATCAGATACAGGTTTAGAACACGCTGTTGCTGCGCCCAATACTTCTGCTAATTCTTCTATCATTCCCCAATTTTCTGGGCCTTTTAATCCGCGTCCTCCAGAAACAACAACTTCTGCGTCGGCAATACTTACCTTATCCGTTGCTTTATCTACAGATACTACGCTAACACCAGAATCTGTAATTGTTGGTGAAAAATCTTCAACTGTAGCCGTGTTGGTTGTTTCTACTAAGCCAAACGAATTATTAGATAGCCCAACAATTTTTGTGGCTGTGGTTATTTCTGTATGAGCAAATGCTTTATTGGTAAATGCCGATCGTTTTACAGTAAATGGAGAAATGCTAGACGGTACTTCTATGACATTAGAGACATAACCTGCGTCTAACCCAACGGCTAATAATGGAGCTAAATATTTACTGTTTGCACTAGCGCTAACAACTACGACTTTTGCAGCTTCTTGTTTTGCAGCTTCTGCAATAATGCCAGCGTATTGTTTTGCGTTAAAATCGTGTAAGGCATCATTAGTTATAGATAATACTTTTGTTGCGCCATAGTTTCCTAAAGTTTCAGTATGGTTTGCGTTAATTGCAACAGCTGTAACTGTAGTTTCCATTTGGTCTGCAATAGCTTTTGCGTAAGAGACTACTTCTAAGGCTGCTTTTTTAAATGTTCCGTTTTCGGACTCTGTATATACTAGAATTGACATAATGTTTTTTT
>JBMYXP010000013.1:0-26072 GCA_049608525.1 Winogradskyella sp. | reverse complement strand
GCAGCTAAAGCGTAGTTATTCTCGCCGTTTAAAATTTGGTCTAGCCTTTTACGTGTATCAATGCCATTACACGACGTGCTTACCATCTCATTAATCTCGCTGTCAAAACCAGTCGACCCCAATAAAAATAGTAGTTTGGGCGTTACTCATTTTTGCTTTTTAATAGCAAAAATGAGTCGGGCTGTCCGCTATATCTTTTTTTTCGTAAAAACTCAAAAAAAGGATGCCGCTTCCATCCCTAACGCAAGTGCAAAGTTACCAAAAAGTTTGTATAACCTTGCATAAACTATTACTTTAGCACAATAAATTTTACAAAACACAACTAAAAACTAACCGCCAAAAATTTCAAACAACTCATGAAATTCGCCATCATAAAAGAACGCAAAAACCCACCAGATCGTCGTGTTGTATTCTCACCCAAAACTTTAGCCGACCTAAGGTCGCAATTTCCAGACGCTGAGTTTGTAGTAGAATCTTCAGATATTCGTGTTTTTACTGATGATGCTTATAAAAAATTAGGCTTCAAAGTTACCAATGATGTCTCTGATGCAGAAGTAATGATTGGTGTAAAAGAAGTACCGATAAAGTCTTTAATACCAAATAAAAAATACTTTTTCTTTTCGCATACCATAAAAAAACAACCCTACAATCGTGAGTTACTAAAAGCCATTTTAGAACATCACATTGAAATGTACGACCACGAAACCATTGTAAAAGAAAACGGATCTCGTTTAATAGGCTTTGGTCGTTATGCAGGTTTAGTTGGTGCGTATAATGGCTTTAGAGCTTTAGGCTTAAGAGATGGTTTGTTTTCTCTTCCAAAAGTAGAAACTTTAGCAGACTTAAATGCCGTAAAAGCAGAATTAGATAAAATAACCCTACCTAAAATTAAAATTTTGTTAACTGGCACAGGTAAAGTTGCCCAAGGCGCAAAAGAAATTTTAGACCACTTAGGCATCAAACAAGTTAGTGATGCACTGTATTTAACAACAACATTTACCGAACCCGTATATTGTATAGCAGATGTAATGGAATATACAAAACGTACAGATGGTAAAGTGGGTAACAAAGCAGAATTTTATAAAGACCCAACTGGGTACGAAAGTAATTTTATGCCGTATGCCAAACAAACCGATTATTTTATTGCAGGTCATTTTTACGGAAATAATGCACCCTATTTATTTACAAGAGAAGATGCTAAACACCCTGAGTTTAAAATTAATTTAGTAGCAGATATTTCTTGCGATATAGATGGCCCAGTAGCAAGTACAATTCGCCCATCTACAATTGCAGATCCATTTTATGGCTATAATCCAAAAACAGAGCAAGAAGTAGCATTTAATGCAAAAGAAGCCATAACCGTTATGGCTGTAGATAATTTACCTTGCGAGTTACCAAAAGATGCTAGTGAAGGATTTGGAATCACATTTTTAGAGCATGTTATTCCTGCTTTTTTCAATAAAGATAAAAACCAAGTTTTAGAACGTGCAAAAATTACTGAAAACGGAAAACTTACACCACGTTTTAGTTACCTTCAAGATTATGTAGATGGTAAAAACTAAAACAGCCTTAATCACTGGGGCAGCATCTGGTTTAGGTTATGAATTATCGCTCTTATTAGCTAAAGATGCCTACAAATTAATTTTAGTAGATATAAACACTAATAATTTAGCAAAAGTTAAAACCGAGTTAGAAAGTAATTTCAATATAGAAGTTATTACACTAACAATAGATCTAAGTTTACCAAATAGTGCACAACATATTATGGATAGCATACCAAATGAACCTATAGATGTGCTTATTAACAATGCAGGTTTTGGTTTATTTGGTTCATTTACAGAGACAGATTGGGAAAGAGAATATGCCATGTTGCATGTACACATTATCGTTACAACTCATTTAACAAAGCTAGTTTTAAAAAGCATGTTACAACGTGGCTCTGGCAAAATACTTAACATGTCATCTCTAGCAGCATTTCAGCCAGGTCCATTAATGTCTATATATTACGCATCTAAAGGTTATATTTTATCTTTCTCAGAAGCCATTGCAAATGAATTAAAAGGAAGCGGTATTACTGTAACAACCTTATGCCCAGGACCAACAAAAACATCTTTTCAAAAAACCGTGTCAAAAGATAGTACAGACAACAAGATTACTTTTAATATGGCCCAAGCAAAAGATGTGGCAAAATATGGTTATAAAGCGATGTTAAGAGGTAAAACTTATGCTATTCCTGGTCGTTTTAACAAGTTTTTAGCTATTATACCTAGGTTTATTCGTAGAAATACTGCTGCAGCTATTGTAAGAAAAATTCAAGAAAAAAATAGATAAAATTATTTTATTTCACTATTCTGTTAAGATTGAAACTCCCAAAAGCCAATCGCTAAAAAGGCACCAAAACAAAGACAAACAACCAAGTTTTATAATGTGATTATAGTTAGATTATAATCTTAATAATACCAATTATGATTTAAAATGCGCATTAAATCATTTAAATTATATTTTGCACAAAAAGAATTAAAACATTAGAGCATAGTCTTAGTTACGGTTTCATTTTATATTAAAATTTAAACGAAATAGAAACGAATCATTGGGCTTATTTTGAACATTAATTGGTAATATATCACTTTTTTCTGTAATCATTAAGTAGTATATTCGACCAAATAAATTTTTAACACCAATACAAAATATGTCAAAAAACTATTATGATGCCGCTGACCTTCGAAAATTTGGTAAAATAACTGAATGGAACGAAGAATTAGGAACTAAATTCTTTGACTACTACGGAAAAGTTTTTGAAGAAGGCGCACTTACCGCCAGAGAAAAATCGCTTATAGCGTTAGCCGTTGCACACACAGAGCAATGTCCGTATTGCATTGATGCTTATACCAAAGATGGCTTGCAACGTGGTGTTACAAAAGAAGAAATGATGGAAGCCATACACGTTGGTGCAGCAATTAAAAGTGGCGCAACTTTAGTACATGGTGTGCAAATGATGAATAAAGTGAATAAACTAGATGGATAAAACGATTTACGATTATTGACTTACAAATTTAATTTTTTTAACAATTCGTAAAACATAGCTCGTAAATCTTAAATAAAAATATGGCAACAAAATCTCTTAAAAAACAAGGAAGCGATCTAGCACAAAGCAACAAACAACTAGAAATACTCGCTAACGGTATTTTTAAAAATGGTGAATTACCAACATTTAAAGATAAAATTTCCGAAACAAATCAATTTCCTCTCGTAGCCAAAAAACTAGAAATTTTACAGATTAATGTTGGTTATATGTGTAACCAGGTTTGCGACCATTGCCATGTAGATGCTGGCCCAGACCGAAAGGAAATAATGACGCGCAACACAATGAAACAATGTCTCGAGGTTATTAAAACCTCTGGAGCACACACCTTAGATTTAACTGGTGGCGCACCAGAGATGAACCCCGATTTTAGATGGTTTGTAGAAGAAGCTGCAAAAGTTGGCATCAAAGATTTTATTGTACGCTCTAATTTAACTATAATACGTGCCAACAAAAAATATTACGATTTACCACAATTTTTCAAAAAACATAATGTACATGTTGTAAGTTCTATGCCGCATTGGACACGAGGAAAAACAGACAAACAACGTGGCAAAGGTGTTTTTGATATGTCAATAAAAGCCCTGCAAGAGCTTAATGCTGTTGGTTATGGTATGCCAAATAGTAATTTAAGATTAGATTTGGTGTATAATCCGTCTGGTGCATTTTTACCTGGCAACCAAGCTGCCATGGAAAAAGATTTTAAAACTGCTTTATTAGAAGATTTTAACATTCAGTTTCACAACCTGTTTGCCATTACCAATTTGCCAATTTCACGTTTTTTAGATTATTTAATCGCCTCAGAAAATTACGAAGATTACATGTATCAGTTAGTTGAAGCTTACAATTCTGCTGCTGTAAAAAACGTAATGTGTACCAATACACTTTCTATTAGTTGGGATGGTTATTTATTTGATTGCGATTTTAACCAAATGTTAGAGTTGCCTGTAAACAGTAAATCCAAACATATTTCCGAATTTAATGAAACGCTTTTAGAAGGCCGAAAAATCGTTACCTCTCAACATTGTTATGGTTGTACTGCTGGCGCAGGAAGCAGCTGCCAAGGTGTTGTGGCTTAACCCAATTACTGAGAATGCAGACATCTTATAACAAACACTAACTAGTACAAACAAACACCTATAAAGGATCTAAAACCTCGCAAAATAATTGCAACAGTAAGATGCTAGCCATCGCAAAAACAACTAATGAAAACCAATAAAACCGCCATATTAGTATTTGCAAATTCCGCAGAAAAAGAATTGAAATTAAAATCAATTCAGTCTGCTAGCATCTTTAAGTTACTAAATAGTGAGGTTTTAAAAACCATAAAAAAAACAGGGCTACCCTATTTTCATTTTTCTGAAAATGAGCAAACAGGTACAAATTTTGGCAAACGTTTTTCTAATGCCATTCAGGCAATTTACAATAAAGGTTTTGATACGGTTATTTCTGTAGGCAACGATACACCGCATCTTAAAGCTGCTCATATTTTAAAAGCCAAAAATCAATTAAACTATTCAGATTGTGTCTTAGGACCATCTACCGATGGAGGTTTTTATTTAATGGGGTTAAAAAAAACACATTTTAATAAAGCTCAATTTGAAACTTTACCTTGGCAAAATTCAAAATTACAACACGTTTTAAAAACAGGTTTAAAAACCGAAAAACAACATGTTTTTTATCTAGAACCATTAACTGATTTAGATACTGTTTCAGATATAAATACCATCTTAAATAGTTTTAAAGCATTAGTTTTTAAACTTAAAGCATTACTAATTAGTCTCATAAAAATTGATAAGCGTTGTTTAACACTTCATCAAAATCTTCAAAATAATAGTTACTTCAAACTTCATAACAATAAAGGCTCTCCTTTTTTAAGGTTTATTTAAAATTAGTCTTTAATTAATTCAACATTTTACTAAACATTACCACATAAGTGGTTAAAATATGAAGTACATCTACTCGTGTGTATTGCTAAGTTTTTGCCTATTTAGCTATGCTCAAATTACGATTACTGGTACTGTTACCAGCGCTAATACTAATGAAATTTTACCGTTTGTTAATATTGTAACCAGCAAAGAAAAAGGCACAACAACTAATATTGACGGAGAATATACAATTAGTGTTAACTCAACGACCGAAACCCTAACTTTTTCATTTTTAGGCTATAAAACTCAAACTATTACCGTTGGAAATACAAAAATAATAAACATAGCTTTGGCAGAAGATTTATCTACTTTAGATGAAGTTGTAATTACTGCTTTGGGCTTACAGCGTAACACTAAAGAGTTAGGTTATGCCGTGCAAGCCATAAAATCTAAACGTTTAACAGCGGTAAAAACAGTTAATTTTTTAGATAATCTACAAGGTAAACTTGCTGGTGTTACCGTATCTCAAGGTGCAACTGGTGTTGGTTCTTCTTCAAAAATCACCATACGTGGCGAGGCTTCGTTCTCTAACAACAATCCGTTATTTGTTGTAGATGGTACGCCAATTAATAACGCAACTGTTTTTAATTTTAGCAATGAAGCAGCTGCAGGATTTCAAGAAATTGATTTTGGTAACGGCGCTATGGAAATCAACCCAGACGATGTGGCTTCGGTAACTGTTTTAAAAGGACCAAGTGCGGCTGCACTTTATGGCACACGGGCATCTAATGGAGTTATTGTTATAAAAACCAAAGATGGTGGCAACAAAAATGGTTTGGGTATAAGTTTTAATTCGGCATTATTTGTAGATTCGGCATTTAGATTACCAGATTTTCAAAATAAATACGGGCAAGGTAACTCTGGGGAATTTAAATATGTCGATGGTCTTGGTGGCGGTACCAACGATAATATCACTTATTCTTGGGGGCCACAATTAGATGCGGGTTTGCTCATTGAACAATTTGATAGTGCTGTACAATTACCAGATGGCTCTTTTGTACGTGGAGGAGATACATCGCTGTATAATGGTTTACCAATTACGGCAACTCCTTTTAATAGTAATGCTGATAACCTAAAAAACTTTTATGAAACTGGCACAACAACGATAAACAATATGTCTATTTCTAACGGATTTAATTTGGGTAATTATCGCGTTTCATTAACAGATTTACGCAGCAAATCTATTATACCTGGTGTAAATTTGGACCGACAAACCATAGCTGCTAAACTTAATTTTACACCAACTAATAAAACAGATATTGCCACATCTTTTAGTTATGTAAATTCTAGCAGTGCTAACAGACCGTCTAACGGTTATGGTAGCGAAAATGTAAATTACTCTTTAGTCGCTTGGGGACCTCGTTCATTAAATATTAATAATTTAAGAAATTACTGGCAACCTGGTTTAGAAGGCATACAACAATATGCTTTTAACTATACGTTTTTTGATAATCCGTATTTTATATTGCATGAAAACACAAATGCTTTTGTTAGAGATCGTGTATTTGGAAATATTTCATTAAAACAACAACTCACAAAAAATTTAAGCGTAACACTTAGAACAGGAATGGATTACAGCACAGAAACGCGCAAATTGCGTCGTGCTTACAGTACCAACCGTTTTAGAAATGGTGCATATGCAGAACACGATGTAACGTTTAGAGAAGTGAACACCGATTTTTTAATCCATTATAAAAATCAGTTTAATGAGGTCGCTCTCAATGTTTATGTTGGCGGAAATCGCTTAGACCAAAATGCGTCCACAAAACAATCGCAAACCGTTAATTTAGCACAACCTGGTATTTATAGTTTAAACAATGCCGCTTCACCAATAGAAGTGTTTCAATTTGAAAGTCAAAAACGAATCAACTCATTTTATGGTATTGCAAAATTAGGCTACAAAGACTTTCTATTCTTAGACATAACAGGACGTAACGATTGGTCTAGCGCATTAGCTACACCTTTTTCGGTGGACGGCACATCTTTTTTCTATCCTTCAATAGCGTCTAGTTTTATTTTATCAAATATTACAGAGTTGCCAAATGTCATTTCTTTTGCAAAACTTAGAGCAAGTGTGGCACAAGTTGGCAATGATACTGATGCATACCAAACCTCTGGCGCGTTTGTATCGCAAACACCTTTTAATGGGCAACCTACTTTTAGCGACCAAAATTTTATTCCGAATTCTAATTTGAAACCAGAAAGTACAACCGCTTATGAGTTTGGTACAGACTTAAGGTTTTTTAAAGACCGATTAAGCTTCGATTTTACATACTATAACACCACCACAAAAGATCAGATTATTTCACTACCAGTTGCGATAGCTTCTGGCTACAATCAACAAGTGGTTAATGGCGGTAAAGTAAATACACAAGGTATAGAAATTATATTAGGAATTACACCTGTACAGACTGATAATTTTAACTGGAATACGACGTTTAACTTCGCTACTAATCGCTCAGTAATTAGAGACTTACCACAAGCAGATGGCAGACTAACTTTAGCTTATAGCCGAATTTATAACAGCGCCAACCAAACGGTTTGGTTTCAGGTTGAAGAAGGTGGTCGTGTGGGCGACATCTATGGTACAGGCTACCAACGTCATAACAATGGCGAGTTTTTAATAGATGATAACGGCCGTTTTATTGCTGATAATAATTTAAGAAAACTAGGAAATTACAATCCCGATTTTACTTTAGGATGGACTACTAATTTCAACTACAAAAACTGGGCAATGCGTTTTCTTTTTGATTGGAGACAAGGTGGCGAGGTTGTGTCTAGAACACGAGCCCTAGGAAATGTAGGCGGGCAATTGGCCGAAACAGCGTACCGACCAGAAAATGGCATTATTGCTCAAGGTATTAATATAAATTCTGGGTTACCCAATACAGTAGCCGTTACAGCAGAAAGTTATTACAGACAATTTTATGATAGAAACCACGAAGAAAACAATATCTATGATGCCTCTTTTTTAAAGCTTCGTCAGTTTTCTGTAGGTTATACATTTAATTTAAAAGAAGGTTTTTTAGGACTAAAACAAGGTGCAGATTTAAACCTTTCTATCATTGGTAACAATCTATTTGCTATTACAGAAAACCCACATTTTGACCCCGAACAATTAGCTGTACAAGGTAACGGATTTGTTAGTGGTGTTGAAGATATGAGTTATGCAACAACTCGAAGTATTGGTTTTAAAGCTGGATTTAATTTTTAGTGCTCACAAAAAAAAATTAGGTTTTAAAACCCTTTAAAAAAAACATTTAACATGAAAAAAATAATATTTATACTTTCAATTTTTAGCTTAATTATAACAACAGGTTGCACTAAAGATTTTGAAAACATTAACACTAATCCAAATGCACCAAGTGCGGTACAACCTAGCTTATTATTAAGACAAGTTATTTATAATTTTGGTGAAAATATGAGTTATGAAGGCTTTGTTGCGGGAGATTTATTAGCACAACACAGAACGGCTTTAGACTTTAATTTATTTGACAGACACGATTTAAAATCCCCACAATTAGGCGGTAATCCTTGGCCTGTATTTTTTATAAATCTTAGAGATAATGACATTATATTAAATCAATCGAGAACTATTGAAACCTTTGCCGTTTACGAAGGTCCGGCTTTAATTATGAAAGCTTACATGGCCGCAGGCTTAACCGATCTTTTTGGTGATGTTCCTTATTTTGAAGCATTTAATGGTATTAACGGCACCGTTACACCAGCTTACGATTTACAAGAAGATATCTATAGGAACGAAAATGGTATTTTGGATAACTTAGATAAAGGTATTGCTGCAATTGAGGCCTATACTGATGCTATTCCTCTTGAAGGCGACATTTTATTTAACGGAGATTTAGAAGCTTGGATACGTTTTGCAAATTCATTAAAGATAAAACATTTAGTGCGTATTTCAAACAAAGTAGATGTATCATCTCAATTACAAACCCTGTATAATGATGGTAATTATATGATGATGAATAGCCAAAATGCAATTTTCAACTTTACAAATACAGATCCTAACAGTTTTAGATTAGCACAATTGCGTATTGGTGATTTTAATAATTTTGTGATGTCTGAAACTATGGAAGCTATTTTAGTTGACTTAAACGATACGCGGATTTCTACCTTTTTTAGACCATTTTCTAATTCCACTTCAAATGAATTTAATGGGCTTTTAAATGGTATTGATGCATCGCAAACTTCTATTGCTTTGGCAGATTATTCTTTAGCGGGTACTGCGTTTAGAGAAGACACCTCAACTCTAGATGCCAACTTTATTACCGCCTGGGAAGTCCATTTTGCTTTAGCAGAAGCTGCAGCCAAAACTATTATTACCGCAGATGCACAACAACTCTATGAAACTGGAGTAACCTTAGCTTTTGAGTATTGGAATACCGAACTACCATCAACTTACTTATCTGGTTCGGCAGCCTACAATGCTGTTGGCACAACACCAGTACAGCAAATTATAACACAAAAATGGATTGCAAATATTATTAATGGTTACGAAGGTTGGATAGAATATAGACGTACAGGTTTTCCTGAGTTAAAAACGATTTCTGCAAGTTTAAACACTGATTTAATACCTGTAAGATTACCTTATCCTGCAGAAGAAGAAGCCTTAAATTTTGAAAATTATAGTGTCGCAGCTTCAGCAACAGACAATAATAGTATTAATACACCTGTTTGGTGGAATGAGTAATGAAACTAACTTAAGGCTTTTCAAAATTAAAAAAAAACCGAAGGTCTAAAAAGCTATAAATGGAAACTATAAATTGGCAATGGATTTTAGTGATAGGCTCAAGTTTAATCTTGCTGTTACTTTCTCCATTTGCAAAAACTACAGACCAATTTTTTAAAGCTGTTCATAAAAAGAAAGCGCCAAATACAATGGTGCTAATGGGCAGTCTTATTATCTCATGGATTTTTGCAAAAAGTATTACCAATGCCGCAAATCTTGGTTTAGATTTTGGTATTGTTGGCGGTGTTGCTTATGCGGGTTATTATTTATCGTTTGCCGTTGCTGGTCTCGTTATTTTTAAAATGCGAACAAAAGGTGGTTTTAAAAGTATCCATCACTTTTTAACTTCAAAATTTGGAAAAGGTGCCATGGTCATTTTTTCAATTTTAATTGCAATTCGGTTGTTTAATGAAGTATGGAGTAACACCATGGTTATTGGTAGTTATTTTGGAGAAATGGGCAGCAGTACTTATTATTGGGCAATCATTGTTTTTACCCTACTAACTTTAGCCTATGCTATAAAAGGCGGATTGAGTAGTTCTATTTTTACAGATGTTATACAAATGATTTTATTTGCAGTGTTACTCATTGTTATTTTGTGGCATGTGTTTTCTATTGAAAATTTTAGCGCAAATGATGTTATCACTTCTGGGACTTGGAGTTTTGAGTTAGGGCTAAACTTATGTTTTGCAGCTATTTTACAATCGTTTAGCTACCCGTTTCACGACCCCGTTTTAACCGACAGAGCTTTTATTAGTTCACCAAAAGTAACTCTAAAAAGTTTTCTTTGGGCAAGCCTTATAGGTGCTATTTGTATTATACTATTTAGTATTATTGGTGTGTATGCAAAAACGCAAGGTTTTAAAGGACAAGCCGCCGTAGAGGTTGGTAAAGCCTTTGGAGTCGTTATTTTATTGGTTATTAATTTTATAATGATAACCTCAGCAGCATCAACTTTAGATTCTACATTGTCGTCGTTTTCAAAATTAATAGCTATAGATTTAGGTATCGCAAAACGCATAACTTTTGGGAGAGTTTCTATGGCTGCAATTGCTATTTTAGGTACATTACCTGTGTTCTTTGATGCCGAAATATTATCTGCCACAACCATATCTGGCACCATGGTAATTGGCTTAACACCTTTATTTATATTTTGGAATATTAAAGTCCCAAAAATTAGTTTTTATTTAAGTGTTATTACAGGTTTGGGGTTTGGTCTTATTTTAGTTTTTAATAAATTTCCTGAAGCCCTTATTTTTACCAAAGGAAAATATGCAAGCTTACTTTGGGTAAATGTTTGGGGAGTATTAACTTGTACTATTTTATATTTTGTACCGAAATGGATAAAACGATAAACAACATAGGAAAACTCACAGGTAAAGTGCTTCTTTTTGGAGGTGTTTACAGCAATCTTCAAGCGCTAGAAGCTTTAATAGCTATTGCAGAATCTGAAGGTATTCCGGCAAAAAACTGTATTTGTACAGGTGATATTATTGGTTATTGTGCACAACCCGAAGAAACGATTCAAGCTTTTAAAACATGGAATGCCAAAAGTATAGCTGGTAATGTAGAATTACAATTACGAAATGGCGAAGCAGATTGTGGTTGCGATTTTACATTGGGTTCGCGTTGCGATAATTTTTCGCAACAATGGTATAGGTATGCACAGCGCAAGCTTTCAAAAGAAGCGTTAAATTATCTTCAAACCATTCCAGATCATATAAAATTTAATTTTGGAGGTAAAGATTTTACTGTTGTACACGGGTCGTATTTTAATGTTTCAGACTTTATTTTTAATTCAACACCTTGGAAAATTAAACAACCAAATTTTGAAGCCACACAAAGCGATGTGATTATTGCTGGGCATTGCGGTTTGCCTTTTTACACTAAAAAAAACACGCAACTTTGGTTAAACCCTGGTGTTATTGGTATGCCAGCAAATGATGGAAATACATCGGTTTGGTATGCTATCTTAGATGCTTCTACTCCACCTTTTAATTTTGAATTTTGTACATTACCATATGATTATACATTAGCTAGCAAGTTAATGCTAAACGAAGTATTACCAGTAGCTTATGCAAAAACCATTAGTTCTGGTATTTGGGATAATATGGAAATTTTACCCAAAGCAGAACGCCAATTACAAGGACAATTGATAACATTAAACTCAAAAATCGTTCAATATTAATTTCAAAATGAAATATATAATCCTCTTTGTAGTTTTAAGTTTTGGGTGGTACAGCCATTCTCAAAAAACAATTTCTGAAGTCCTAAAAAAATATAATTCTGAGAGTGTTACGTATATGTCGGTTACAGAATTAGCAATGCAAAAAACAGACGTAATACTTTTAGATGCCCGAGAATTTCCCGAATTTAATGTAAGCCATATCAAAGACGCAATTTCTATTGGATTTAGTAAATTTAATATTGAAACCATAAAGAAAACCATTACACACAAAGCAAAAACAATTGTAGTGTATTGCTCTATTGGTGTACGATCCGAGCGTATTGCTGAGCAACTTAAAAACGCAGGTTACACAAGTGTATATAACTTATTTGGAGGTATTTTTGAATGGAAAAACAACGGTTATAAAGTCTATGATTCTAAAAATAAAGCAACTGAAAACGTACATACGTATTCAAAAAAATGGAGTCAATGGCTAAAAAAAGGCACCAAAATATACTAAAGTTAATTACAAAAAAATGAATAAAAATGCCTTAATTATATTTACCCGAAACCCAGAATTAGGGAAATGCAAAACCCGTTTGGCTAAAACACTTGGCGATAAAGCAGCTTTAAAAATTTATAAATACTTATTACAGCACACAGCAAATATTACTAAAAACGTTAATGCCGATCGTTTTGTTTTTTATTCTGAAACCATCAATTACGATGACATTTGGAATGCAAAATTTTTTAATAAAAAATTACAAACTGGTAGCCATTTGGGAGAACGTATGCAAAATGCGTTTAAAACACTTTTTGATGCTAATTATAACAATGTAGTAATTATTGGCAGCGATATATTAGACCTTTGCAGCAATAGTATTGACGACGCATTTAATAAATTAAACACTACAGATGTCGTTATTGGACCCGCAGAAGATGGCGGCTATTACCTTTTAGGGTTAAAAAAAATGTATCCAAAAATTTTTAAAACTAAAAACTGGGGAACAAAAACCGTAAGAAAAGACACCTTAAAAGATTTACAAAACGCTGATGTATTTTTACTAAAAGAGTTAAATGATATTGATACCTTTGAAGATATGCAGCATTACAAAGCACTTAAACCATTTTACAACCTACCATGATTAAATTTATTACAGAAAGCACAGAATATTTACAAAGCAAAGGCTTTAAAAACCCCGAAGTTGGTATCATTTTAGGTACAGGTTTAGGGCAACTTATTAACGATATAGACATTATTGCAGAGGCGAGTTATAACCATATTCCAAATTTTCCGACGGCAACCGTAGAGTTTCATAAAGGCAAACTTGTTTATGGCAAACTAGCTGGCAAAAATGTTGTTGTAATGCAAGGCCGTTTTCATATTTACGAAGGCTATACATTGCAAGACGTAACGTTTCCTGTTCGAATTATGAAACAACTCGGCATTAAAACCTTGCTAGTTTCTAATGCTTCTGGCGCAATTAATTTAGACTACAAAAAAGGGGAATTAATGCTTATCGACGATCATATTAATTTACAAGGAGGATCACCATTGGCATTTAAAGGTGTTGAAGAATTAGGCGAACGCTTTACAGATATGAGTGCGCCTTACAATGCAAAAATAAATGCAAAATTTGAAGCTATTGCAGCCAAAAACAACATTAAACTCCATAAAGGTGTTTATGCAAGTGTTGTTGGCCCGCAATTAGAAACCCGTGCAGAATACAGAATGCTAAAAATTATTGGCACTGATGCTGTTGGCATGAGTACTGTACCCGAAATTATTGTTGCTAACCATTTGGGGTTAAAAACCGCAGCCGTCTCTGTGTTAACAGATGAGTGCGACCCCAATAATTTAAAACCCGTAGATATTTCTGAAATCATTGCAATGGCTGGCAAAGCAGAACCAGATATGATTGTATTATTTAAAGAATTAATAGCAAGTTTATAAAAATATAGTATAACCTAGCAAATAGCTTTACAAAACAAACACTAATTCCATTTTTAATAACAATTATACAATACTCTAATCTTTACAAAAAATTGTTACCAAACTAAAAAAATATATAATGAAAAAAATAATAAACACCCCAAAAGCGCCTGCACCTATTGGCCCATATAACCAAGCTATATTAACTGGTAACACGTTATACACCTCTGGGCAAATTGCATTGCACCCAAAAACAATGGAATTGGTTTTAGACACTATTGAAATTGAAACCAAACAAGTAATGGAAAACATGAAAGCTGTTTTAGAAGCTGCTAATATGACGTTTGAAAACGTTATTAAAAGTTCTATTTTTATTAGTGATATGGCTAATTTTAATGCCATAAACACCGTATATGCTCAGTATTTTAATGAAGCAACTGCTCCAGCCAGAGAAACCGTAGAAGTTGCCAACTTACCAAAATTTGTAAATGTAGAAATTAGTATGATTGCAGTTAAAAATTAATAAAACAAAAATGCTATAAAAGCTAATATTAGTGACGAAAACGGCATTACAATCATTAAAAACAGAAAACTAACCACACCACTTTTTATAAAGCTTAATAGCCAATGTTGTCTATAAAACTTAATTATGGCAATATATAAATAGAAAAATGTAGATACTATAATTAACCAATCTAACCCATTTGGTATATCCCAAAATCTATTAATGCCAAATACAAAACTAAATACTACAAAAAGAAAAGAGAAATAATAAAAACTAAACACCAAATGGTGTGCATATCTTCCTTTGTTAAAAAAGAATAATTTTAGTAAAAAAGCAAATATTGGTAACAAAAAAAACATAGCCAAAGGAATACTATCTATAAAAGCCTGATAGACCTGCCCCAAACCCATTGTTTTATATAATCTTAATCCTTGCGTATAGACTTTTCTTTTAATATAACCAGCATCATTAGTTAAACCTATTGCTTTATATAAAGTTTTGTTTGATGCGCCTTTTGCAATTAAAGCATCTATTTTTTCTTTATTAAAACTAAGTGGAGCTTCAAAATCACTTGGTTTAATTTTAGATATAGAATCAATACGCTTTAAGTCCTTATCATCAATACCCAATACTACTCTATTATCGGTAATTGGTTTTAAATAATCTTTTATAGTTATAGAATCTTGTACAAGACTATCCTTTTTTGTTAGAATATGAGATGTTCTATTAGATAGTACGCTATCCATATTTTTATCTATCTCTTCTCTTCCATCGCGCGCAATAAAACTAAACACAAAAAAGAAAATTACTGCAACAAATAAGTACATCTGTGCTGGGTGCAAATACAATAAACGTTTCCCTTTAATAAATGCTTTAGCCAAAAAACCTGGTTTTAATAATAATGGCAAAAAACTTTTAAAAAAACGCGCATCAAAAGAAAAGTAATTACTTATGGTATTGTAAAACAAAATGCCCAGTGTAAGTTCTTCATTTGTTTTTTGCCCACAATATGGACAAAATTCAAAATCTTTTTGATGAGATAGTTCGCAATTTGGGCAATGCGTTTGGCTAGTTTTCATTGGGTTGTTTGTTATTGTCTAAAATAGTGAAAATTATAATGATAACTTAAATTAATACATATACTACCACTAGCTTTAAAATGTTACCAATAATTAGGGTTCTTTTTCACACATAGTTCAGTAAAAAAGAGAATCGCAGCAAATGTTATGCGTATAGTTTCTATTTCATCTAAACAAAAAATAATTCAAATTAGCTATACAACATTTTAAAACTATTTTGGTGTAATAATCGTAAAATTATGAATTACTAAATCTCATAAACACCTAACAAACAATTACTTAAATTTTATGGCACGTTGTTTGTTATTCTACAAATGAGTTTAACATTTAAAACCCAAAACTATGAAACGGATTTTATTTTTATTTGCAGGTTTAGTTGCTTTAAGCACTACTGCATCAGCAACAACCAACACAACTTTAGAAGCAGAAGCTTCAATTACTAATTATGTGAGAGGTTACGGAAATTCTTTCATATTTAATGAAAATGGTATTGAATTTTCTGTATTTGCAGATGGTCAATTCGATTTTTATTTACCAAACCACGGTCCAGATGTACATGTTGGCATTAACAGACCAAGATTTAGATTAAGTTTTAACTCTGGCTACGATTACAATCCTTATGTACAATATGATGGTTTTGGAGCAATTATTCAAATTGAAAACACACCTATTTATTACGATTATTATGGACGTGTTAACCAGGTTGGTAGCATCTTTATTAACTATAATGGTAATGGTAGAATTAATAGTGTTGGAGGCTTAAATGTCTATTACAGAAACAATGTATTTTATAGATACGATGGTTTTATAAATAATTACAACAGAAGCTACGTATATAAGCCATGGCACAGGTTTTATGCAGTGCCACATGCAAACCACTGTGTAGTTAATGTTAGCCCTTATAGACAATATTACGCGCCTGCAAGACATATTTATTACAGACCCTATACTAATAATGTAAGATACTTTAATGCAAACGGAAGACGTGGAAACACGCAATACGGAAGACGACATAACTCTTACCAAAACACTAACCGCTATGCACAAAGTCCACGTAATAATAGAGAACGCAGCATACAAAGGCGTGTTACAAGAAACAATACTGCTATTGCTAGGACGAGAGCAACACGCACAAGCACAACAAATAGAGCGGCAACAAATTACACCCGCAACACTAATAGTGCTAGAGTTGCAAATACAACTAGAAGAGCTAATGTTAACGTAAGTACTCGCAATAACACAAGTAGATCGAATACTGTAAGACGTACCAACACCAGAGTAACAAAACCTAACAGAAATGTAAGGCAAAATGTGACCAAACCTCGTAACGTTGTGTCTAATAAAAAACAAAGGCGAACAACTACCCAAGTTTTTAAACCTAGAGTAAAAAACTCGCGTTTGCAAACAACAAAAAAGAAAAGCGTATCAAAAAATAGAAGAAAACCATCGTCTAAAATGACCAGATCTAATACAAGTAGAAGTAGTAACCAAACGACTACAAAATATAGCTCAAGACGATCTAGAACATAATATTTTTTTTGGTTGATTAGTAGAATGTCCTATATGCTGTATGCCCCAAAGCACCTTATAGGATGTTCTCTTTTATAAACACTTTTTAAATTATTGCAGCTAATTGTTTTGTTATCGCTTTTCTACTAAAATGCTGTAAACCTATAGCTTTAGATTTTAAATTGCCCGTTTTATAAGCTTCAAAATAAGTTTCTAGTTGCGCTTTTAGCTGTGCTTTTTCTTTATAATTAAAATATGTACCAGAGTTCGTTGTAGTAATAATACGCTCAATATCAGAATCTACTGGCCCAATTGCTAAAATTGGTGTTTCAGAGATTAAATATTCAAAGAGTTTACCAGGAATGATGGCTTTGGTGTCTTCAGAATCAATTTCTATCAATAGTAAAACTTGCGATTTCATTTGAAATTTAATCGCTTCATCATGGCTTACATAGCCAACATTATTTACATAATCTTCTAATCCGTAGTTATAGATAGATTCTAAAACAGCATCACTTATTATGCCAACAAAATTAAGCTGTATTGCCTTAGAAAACTCTAAATTTTCTTTTATTAATTCTGAAAGCACTTCCCACAAAACAACTGGGTTTCTATCAGATAGTAATGAGCCAATATGCGATAAAGTAAACAACGTATCTTTATGGTCTATTTGTATAGAATGCGAATCGTAACCATTTGTAATTACTGTAATAGGTTTGTTGGTTTTAGTTTGAAACTCATTTTTGGTATGGTTGCTTGTTACAATAATTTCATTGGCTGTTTGTAATACTTTTTTTTCTAAAGCGATGTGTTTTGCCGCAGAAGATTTAGTGAGTTTTAACGCTTTATGGTAACCAATTGTTGTCCATGGATCTCTAAAATCTGCTAACCATTTTACAGCCAATTTCTCTTTTAAATGTAAACCTATAAGATGCAAACTATGTGGTGGACCAGTAGTAATTACGGTATCAATACTATTGGTTTTAATATATTCTGAAAGAAAAGCTACCGAAGGTTTTACCCAAGCTTTACGAGCATCTGGTATAAAAAAATTGCCACGTATGTAAAGCATCATTTTTTCAATAAACGATTGTTTTTTTGCTTTTGGTATTACACCCGAACTTATTTTTTTTGAACTGCCTTTAGAAAATAACTGCGCAAATTTATAGGGTTCTTTTATAGGGGCTTTTATTATAGTAACTCCATTTGGTACTTCGTTTAATAAACCGTTATCTATAATTGGGTAATTAGGGTGTTCTGGGCAGTAAACAATAGGTTCAAAATTAAAATCTGGTAAATACGTTACAAACTTTAGCCAACGCTGTACGCCAGGCCCACCAGCTGGTGGCCAATAATAGGTTATAATTAGTACTTTTTTTTTCATGTTTAGTTCTCGTAAAAACGGGACTCTTTTCTGTTATGGTTGCGAAGACAGAAATGTATTAGCCTTAAACCTATAAAACAATCCTAATAATAATAGAATCCCAAAAATAACCGAACTTGCTAAAGCAATTCTGCTTCCTGTTTTTACAACTTGTGGTTCAAACTTAAAAGTAATTGTATGGTTACCTTTTGGTATTGCTAAACCACGCAACACATAATTAACGCGTGTGTGTGGCACTAAATTGCCGTCAATATAGGCATTCCAGCCGTTTTTATAATAAATTTCAGAAAATACAGCAAAACCATCGTTGGGATTATTAGACTGATATTTTAAATAATTTGGTTTAAATGCTTTTAGTTGAATTGTTGCTGCCGAATCTACGTTATAACGACGTGTTGTTTCATTAAAATCCCAACCTCTCATTGTTGTAACAGCAACGTTTTTAGTATCTAAATCATTAAGTGCTTTTATTTCTTCATTTGCGTTTTTTAATACGTGCAATTCTGAAACAAACCAAGCATTACCATTGGGCTGCGTGTAATATGTAGAAGCGATTACTTTGCCTTGCTTATTTTCATTTATAACATACTTTGTATTTAGCATGTTTAACACATTTGGGTTGTTGTTATATATATGAAACTCTAACAACTCATTATAACGGCCTAGTTTGGCGGCATGATAACCAAACAATGTATTATGAAAATACGCAGCTCTAGCTGGTGCGCTTTGCCCAGCTTTTGAGGCATCTAAAACCCTAAAATGGGTTTTATCTTTTAATATGGTTTTATCTGCGGCAGTGGCTTGGTAAGGTTTATCTACTCGTATTGCAGGCACAAAATTAGTTTCGTTAACATATTGTCTATCAATAGAAACCAAATCGAAAAGCAACAATACTGCAAAAATAATAACGACAAGTTTTTCAGATAATTTTTTCTTCAAGAATAAATAAATTGTAGCCGCAGACAGTAAAACTAAAGTTAATGTGCGTAAGGTATCTGTTGCCATTAAAGATTTTCTATCCTCAATAATAGCGTCTATAAAAGCTTGCCCGTAAGCATTAATATAGCCGTCATCTCTAAAACTCTCAAAATCAAATAAAGCAGATTTACCTAGTAGTAATACTAATGCTAAACCTGCGGTAATACCAACCGCATATTTTAACGCTTTTAGTTTTTCGTCATCTTTTTGAAAATCATTAAACAAATGTACCAATGCAAAAATACCTAACACCGGAATACATAACTCTAAAATAACTTGAATAGAACTTACAGCTCTAAACTTGTCATAAAATGGCACAACGTCTATAAAGAAATTTGTTATTGGGTTACTCTCTGGTGTTGGGTTATCGACAAAAAACCAGTTTTTCCCCAATGACAATATCCACGCTAAAACTGTACCTCCAACAAGCCACCATTTTAAACGGCCTTTTACTAAAAACAAGCCTAAAACAAACAGAAAAATAATAACTGCACCAACATAGGCAGGTGCTTCTACAATGGTTTGGTCTCCCCAATACATTGGCGCATTTCGTGAGGCCTCTAAAGCTTCAATAGGCGATGCTCCAAGATTTATATACGCTTTATAGGTTTCAGAATTTTTACCAACATCTTCTCTGTTTCCACCTCCCATAAATTTGGGTATAAAAAGGTTTAAAGATTCGGCAATACCATAACTATACTCAGTAATATACGCTTTACTTAAACCCGTTGTTGCTTCTTTTGGAGAGCCATCGGTAGTTATGGTTAACTCGCTTTTGCCACGAGTACTTTCTTTCACATACTCTTGGGTTGCCATAATACTGGTGGCATTTAGTCCAACAGCAATAATAGCTGCAACAGATAATATACCTATAGATTTAAAAAAATGAGGCAGTTGTTTTTTCTTAAACGCATCTACTAAATAAGCAATACCAAGTACAATAACTAGCAGTAACAGATAGTAAGTCATTTGGTAATGATTTGCTACTATTTCTAAGCCCAAAGCCATTACTGTGAGCAGAAAACCTAAAATATATTGTCTTCTAAAGGTTAATACAATGCCCGCTAAAACCATTGGCATATAGGCAATAGCATGTGCTTTAGAGTTATGCCCAACACCAAGTATTATTATTAAATAGGTCGAAAACCCAAAGGCTAAAGCCCCCAATGCAGCAAGTTTATAATCTACTTTTAGCGCTATTAAAAGCAAATAAAAACCTAAAAAATATAGAAATAAATAATCTGCAGGTCTGGGTAAAAAGCGCAATGCTAAATCGAGTTGTTTTATGTAATTATGAGGGTATTTTGCACCCAACTGAAACGTAGGCATACCACCAAAAGCACTATTTGTCCAGTAGGTTTCTTCATGTTCTACTTTGGCAAACTCACGTTGTTGTTGCGCCATGCCATTATAATGCACAATATCACTTTGCAATATCTTTTTACCTTTTAAAACAGGATTAAAATAAAGTAAAGAAAGTACAACAAACCCTATTAAAACTAAGGCATGTGGCAATAAACGCTTAAAAGAAATAGACATAAAACGGTATTAAAATTTATTTTGAAAAGTACTTATTTTTTATAACAATGTAGAAATTACTTTTTTATGGCAAAAAATTAGTCCACTTCTTCGTAATCTACATACTCACCAACATTTTTATTAGAAGATGTACTACGATTTGGCATTTTATCTATTACCGTTTCGCCTGCTTTATGGTTTTGTTTGGGGTGTTGTTGGTTTTTGAAACCCCCAAATTGTTGCTCTGCTTTTTTTACTACAAAGCGCAAAATAAAAGGCTTAAAAAGGCGCGCCAAAATTTTAATAGCAAAATAAACACCTATAATTATAAGTACAGTTCTTAACAATCCCATAGCTGAAGCTTCTTGTATCATAAATAAAATAATATCAAAAATACAATTATCCTTATTTATATTCCGTTTTATATCCTTAAAAAATATATAAAATATTTTACTCAAAACAAATAACGTTTTGGTTTATACACTTGCTCTTTTTCCCTTTCTCGGTATTAAAATTTTAAACCATTGCGAAAACTATGCTTAAAAATTTTACCTAGACAAAGAAAAAAAATAGCTACCATTAAAACTCCAAAAAACTATTTGTTTTGAGTATATTTGAATTTAAACCAAAATCTAATGCGCTTACTCAAATTAATTTTCATTTCACTAATTTTCGTAACTTTTAATACTGCAAACGCACAATATACCGAAGTTATAAACTCTAATCGCCCTGGTGTTTCTAAAAGTGCTTTTTCTGTTGGTACTGGCATTGTACAGTTTGAAGCTGGTGCTTTTACGGTAAAAGAAGAGCACGTACCTTTAAAATACGATGTTTCTGGCTTTGGGCTAGACTTTTCTTTACGTTACGGCGCATTTTTTGAACAGTTAGAACTCTCTTTAGAAGGCAATTATCAAAACGACACGCAGACCTTTAATAGTGGTAATATTCCTATTGAAAAACCACGTTCAAACTTTAAAAATTTTACTTTAGGCGCAAAATATTTAGTTTACGATCCATACAAAAAAGCGGGCGAAGCTAAACCAAATCTATACAGTTACCATGCTAACAGAAGATTTTCTTGGAAATCTTTAATACCTGCAGTTGCCGTATATGCTGGTGCTAATTACGATACTAAAAACAATCCATATACCGCACCAACTATTGAGGGTTTTAGTCCTAAAATAATGCTAGCAACACAAAACAACTTTAATGGCGGTTGGGTTTTTGTAATGAACTTAATTAAAGACCGTATTGGTTCTGAGTTTTCAGATTTTCAGTACCTCTTTACGCTAACACATTCATTTACTCAAAAATGGGTTATTTTTGGGGAGGCTCAAGGTATTAAAAGCGATTTTTATGCCGATAATATTTTTAGATTTGGCGGAGCTTATTTATGGGGAAAAGATTTTCAGTTAGATGCAAATATTGCTTTCAACACAAAAGATACTCCATCGGTGTTTAATATAGCTTTTGGAGCGTCTTACCGATTAGATTTTCATAAAGACAAAAACATTAATAATGGCAATTCTGCTGATGAAGAAGGCAAACGCCAATCTCGAAAAAGTAAAGGCAAGAAAAAGAAAGACGACGATTTTTAATTCTTAAATTTCATTCTACCATAAACTACATGATTACAATTAAAGAAGTTTCCACTAAAAAAGAATTAAAAGCATTTGTTAAATTTCCTTTTAAGCTTTACAAAGGCTCACCATCTTGGGTACCACCTATTATAACAGAAGAAATTAATACTTTAGATAAAACTGTAAATCCTGTTTTTAAGGATGCTGAGGCACGTTATTTTTTAGCATACAAAAACAACAAAATTGTTGGTCGTATTGCAGCAATAATAAATTGGCTTGAAGTAAACGGGCAAAACGAAAAGAAAATGCGTTTTGGCTGGTTTGATGTTATAGATAATATTGAAGTTACAAAATTACTCCTTACTAAGGTACATGAAATTGGCAAACAACACAATTTAGAACATGTTGAGGGACCAGTTGGGTTTTCAAACTTAGATAAAGTTGGGGTGTTAACCAAAGGTTTTAATGAGCTTGGTAACATGATTACTTGGCACAATTACCCCTATTACGCAGAACATTTTAGACAGTTAGGCTATGAGGTTGGTAAAGCCTACTCTGAAAACATAATGGAATTTAAAAACATTAAACAAGAGTTTTTTACCCGTGTACAAACCATGGTAAAAAAACGCTATCAGCTTAGGGCGCTTAATTTTACTGATAATAATACCATAATGGACTATGCAGACGAAATGTTTGATGTGTTTTCAAAATCGCATGCCGTTTTATCATCTTTTGTAGAAATTAACAAAGAACAACGTGCGTATTTTAAAAAGAAATTTATAGGATTTTTAAACCCCGAATATGTAAAATTTGTTTTAGATAAAAACAATAAACTTGTTGGCTTTGGTATCGTAACACCATCTTACGCTAAAGCATTACAAAAAATGAATGGTAAACTCTTTCCGTTTGGTTTCTTACACTTACTAAAAGCTAAAAAAACTGCAAAAACGGTAACTTTTTACCTTATAGGTGTTTTACCCGAGTACCAAAACAAAGGAGTTACCGCTATTATTTTTGAAGAATTTTGGCAAACTTTTAATGCAAAAGGAATTGAATTTTGCGTTAGAGGTCCAGAATTAGATGATAACGAAGCCATAAAAAAACTTTGGAAAAACTTTAAACCCGTAACTCACAAAAGACGCTGCACGTTTAAAAAAGCTATTGCTTAACCTAATTTGTTTACTTAAAATTATAAGAAAGCGCAAGTTAGGTCTCTTTTTTTTAGTAATTTTTAAGGCTGAATACAAAAACTTGTAGCATTTTACTATGCGTGCATAATATATTTTTTTTATATTTGGAATCTCAAGAGATGCCATGAAAGATAAAACTATAGATTATGTACTTAGAACGACTTGGTTAGCGGTCAATAAAATGTATGGCGAAGAAGCTGCAAAATTTGGCACAACAATGGCTACAGGTTTTGCGCTATTAAGCATAGATCCAGAAAATGGTACTCCATCAACATCTTTAGGCCCCAAAATGGGTATGGAATCTACCAGTCTTTCGCGTACATTAAAAACAATGGAAGACAAAGGTTTAATTGTACGTAAACCAAACCCAGAAGACGGACGTGGTGTACTCATTTACCTTACAGATTTTGGAATAGAAAAACGCAATTATTCTAAGCAACAAGTACTAATATTTAATGACGTAATTAAAGAAAATGTTTCATCAATTCAGTTAGAACATTTTTTTAAAGTTACAGAAATTATTAACAGTAAAATTTCAAACAAACAGATATACAACCAAAAAGAACACATTATAAAATAAGATGAGCAAACGTAGAATTAAAAAAATAGCCATTATTGGGTCGGGAATTATGGGAAGCGGTATCGCTTGTCATTTTGCCAACATTGGTGTTGATGTTTTATTATTAGACATTGTACCAAGAGCATTAAATGCAAAAGAGGAAGCAAAAGGGTTAACTCTAAAAGACAAAGTCGTTAGAAACAGGTTAGTAAATGATGCTTTAAAAGCCTCTTTAAAATCTAAACCTTCACCTATTTACAGCCAATCTTTTGCAAATAGAATCACCACAGGAAACCTAGATGATGATATTGCAAAGGTAAAAGATGTAGATTGGATTATGGAAGTTGTAGTAGAACGACTAGACATAAAACAACAGGTTTTTGAAAAACTTGAAAAACACAGAACACCAGGCACATTAATAACTAGTAATACTTCTGGTATTCCTATTAACTTTATGAGCAAAGGCCGTAGCGACGATTTTCAGAAGCATTTCTGTGGCACACACTTTTTTAATCCTGCACGGTATTTAAAATTGTTCGAAATCATTCCAGGCCCAAAAACAGACGCATCAGTTTTAGCGTTTTTAAATAGCTATGGCGAACAGTTTTTAGGAAAAACATCTGTTATAGCTAAAGACACACCTGCATTTATTGGAAACAGAATCGGTATTTTTAGTATTCAAAGCTTATTCCATACGGTTAAAGATTTAGACTTAACCATTGAGGAAGTCGATAAATTATCTGGCCCTGTTATTGGGCGTCCAAAATCTGCAACTTTTAGAACTGTAGATGTTGTAGGATTAGACACTTTGGTACACGTTGCCAATGGCATAAGAGAAAACTGCCCAAAAGATGAGCGTTTAGAATTGTTTGAATTACCAGACTTCATCAATACTATGATGGAAAATAAATGGTTAGGAAGTAAAACGAAACAAGGATTCTATAAAAAAACGGTATCAGCAGAAGGCAAAAAAGAAATCTTAAGTTTAGACCTTAATACATTAGACTATCGTAAAGCTAAAAAAGCAAAATTTGCCACTTTAGAATTAACAAAGTCAATAGATAATGTAGCCGATCGTTTTAAAGTTTTAGTAAAAGGAAAAGATAAAGCAGGAGAATTTTACAGAAAAAGTTTCGCTGCATTATTTGCTTACGTTTCACATCGTATTCCAGAAATTTCAGACGAACTTTATAAAATTGATGATGCCATGAAAGCTGGTTTTGGCTGGCAACATGGGCCTTTTCAAATATGGGATGCTATTGGAGTAGAAAAAGGTATCGAACTAATGAAAGCTGAAGGTTTAACTCCTGCAGATTGGGTACAAGACATGATTGAATCTCAAAACGATAGCTTCTACTCTATTGTAGATGGAGCTTCTTATTGCTATGACATTCCGAAGAAAATTCAACAAAAAATCCCTGGGCAAGACGCATTTATCATTTTAGACAATGTTAGAAAAACAACTGAAGTATTTAAAAACTCTGGAGTATCTGTTCAAGATTTAGGTGATGGTATTCTTAATGTAGAATTCCAATCTAAAATGAACACCATTGGTGGAGACGTTTTGGCAGGATTAAATAAAGCTATTGATATGGCTGAACAAGATTTTGCTGGATTAGTGGTTGGTAACCAAGGCCCAAACTTCTCGGTTGGTGCAAACATAGGTATGATTTTTATGATGGCTGCCGAGCAAGAGTACGACGAGCTTAACGCAGCTATTAAGTATTTTCAAGATACCATGATGCGTATGCGTTATTCATCAATTCCAACAATTTCTGCACCTCATGGTATGGCACTTGGTGGAGGTTGCGAAATTTCTTTACACGCAGATAAAATTGTAGCAGCAGCAGAAACTTATATGGGACTTGTAGAATTTGGTGTTGGTGTTATTCCTGGTGGTGGTGGTTCTAAAG
>JBMYXP010000012.1:0-26274 GCA_049608525.1 Winogradskyella sp. | reverse complement strand
ACATTATCTACTGTTCCTCCATCACAGGTTGCTGTCATTGTGAAACTTGAGTCATCGCGTGGATCTACAATTAAACTAAATTCCCCCGATGGGTTTGTGGTAACATTAAAACAGGCGGCATTATCATTATCTTCAACTCTAACATAAATTGACTGAGGATTTGATGTATTACCATAAGGACTTGTTAATGACCCTGTACCTGCTGCTGCATCTGCCAAACTTGTGTAATACGTAACCGTATAATCCGCCGATGATTGTGTGCCTAAAATTGTAGCAGTCTGTGATTCTAAATTAAAAAGCTCTGTCCCATCATTTAATCCATCATCACAAGTTTGTAAATCACCTACTGATGTAATTGTGGGTTGGGAAGAAAATGTTAGTGTAACAGTACTAATGGAAAAACAATTTGTACCAGTTGCTTCTACCCTAACATGCAATATTTCACCGTTTGTACCATTATAAGAATTAGTGCCAGTAATTGCACTAGCGTCATTGGTCGCATCTGTAGCATTGTTATGAAACGAAACGGTATAATCTGCTGCATTTAAAGGGTTTAATATATCTGCAACAGCATTATCTAAATTAAAATTTGCAGTTGTAGTAGCGCTACACTCTGTTAAAGTAATATCATTTAAAGTAATCGTATCTGTAATAACTATTACAACTTCGTCTTCAGTAGTACAAGGATCACCAAATACAGCATCAAGTCCATCTGCTATTAATTTATAAGTCCCAGATTCTGTAACAGTTAATGTAGAGCCTGTTTCACCTGGTATAACGACATCATCTTTCCTCCATTCAAAAGTATTAAAAGCTCCATTAAAATCTGGATCGATTGTATAATTTTGACCATCACATAATTCTTGATCCTCACCCAAATCTACTTGGCATATAATATCACAATTTGTTGTTGCGGTAGAAGAAGCATCTAATTGGAGATTAAAAAAACCAGGGTCATTACTAAAATTTGTAATTAATAATACATAAAATGAATTTGGTGTTGCATTTGGAATATTTATAGATTCTGTAGCAGAACCTGAATAACTACAGTCTATTTGAGTTGAAGAATTTAAATTTGCCGGGCCACATTTTGGTTCATCAAAAGGTCCCCAAAGTATAAAATCCACATCATTATTGGCTGCACCACCTGGTGTAGTAGATTGAGTTAATGTAAAATTTAAACTTCCTGCTGTTGGTCCAGATTGTAGGAAATACCACCTTGGGTTTGGTTGCGAACCTAAACAATCGTAATCAATACCCGATTCTGCTGATGTAGAACCAACAAGAGAAGGAATTCCTGTTAAATCCCCACAGATAGGCAATGCTCCAACACATGCATCATTATCTAAAACAACAACTTCTATTGAAGCACTTGTACCTGAACAACCTAATGGGTTTGTGTCAGTAACTGTTAATGTAACATTATATGTTCCTGGATTAGGATATGCATAATTTATGTTTTCTCCATCTAATGTATCTCCATTTCCAAAATCCCAAGTATAAGTTGCTCCTGTACCATCATTAGAAAACACTGCACTACCTACAAAATTAATCACTTCACCAGGATCAACTTCTATAGAACCTGCAACTGCAGCAGGGTCTGTACTATCTATAGTTGCTGTTATTGTTTGGCATGGTGTAAAACAGTTTATATTTGCCACCCAACCTGTAGAACTACCCGAACCATTAGAAATAAACTCTACTGTTAAGCAACCTGAAACATTTGCAGCAGAAGCAGATATTGCACCTGGATTGCCACCTGGCCCTGTATAACTACCTATTAAAGCTGCAGAAGTGTCATCACCATCATAGATATTCATTACATCTGCATTTAGTTGTACATTAAATGCCGTAAAATCTAGTTGCACAAAATCTCCAGCAACATCAGAGCAAATTGTGGTTATAAGGTTTTCGTCATTGCTGTAAGGTCCAAATTCACCACCAGAATCATAAAACACACCAGTACATTGACTAAATGTACCGCTTTGCATACTTATATCTTGTGCAAATATTAAGCTAGAAATACTAAGTGTTAGTAAGAGTAGAATATTTTTCATTATACTAATTTATCAGTTATTTTATTTAAACTTTCTATGCTGAGACGTTACTTGTATGTAGTAATTTGTATCATCTATGTGATATACATAAGTACCATTAGCAAAAAAATCTAATTGATATTTTAATGGATTAAATGTTGAGCGATTAAAAACATTGTCGCGTTTAATAGTTTTGTTATAAGTATTAAACAATGGCACTAAAGAAAGTAACTTGCCTTTTTGTTTTTTTGCATCTAATTCTTCATAAATTAATAGTCTATTTCGTAAAAGGTGTTTTATAGCTTTTAAAAACGCTTTGTTATTAAATACTTTTTCTTTTGCTTCAGACTGATAAACCTCTTCAATCATAACTTTTTCAGTTTTTGTTAATGGTGCATTAACATTTTCTGGGTAATCTATAACTGTAGCTTTTTGTTGTTGACTGTAAGAAGAAAGACCAAAAACTATAATTGGTATGAGTATTAATAACTTAAATTTCATTTTTATCTAAATTTTGTGTTCAATCTCGAAAAATAAGAAAATTTTAGGAGATTTAAAGTTAATTTTAATCTAGTTACTTAATTAATGTGTTACTGTTTCACATATACAACAGTAATAATAAAGAAACTCCTACCTTACTTTTACTATTTTTATTGTTTATTTTTGCTCTTATATTTTTAAAGAATTATAAAACACATTTTGAAATGAATAGCGATAGTAATTTTAATGATAACGATGCTTTAGGTGATAACCACATCGCATCTGCAAGCGAGACCCCAATGAGAGCTGATGCTTTTAAATTATCGAGCGATGAAAAAATTAATATCATAAAAAACGATGTAAAACATATTTTAGAAACCTTAGGTTTAGATTTAACAGACGATAGTCTTAAAGGTACACCAAACCGTGTTGCAAAAATGTTTGTAAACGAAATTTTTGGAGGTTTAGATCCAAACAAAAAACCTAAAGCTTCTACATTTGAAAATAAATACAAATACGGCGAAATGCTAGTAGAAAAAAACATTACTGTATATTCTACCTGCGAGCACCACTTATTACCAATTGTTGGTAGAGCACATATTGCATACATCTCTAACGGAACTGTTGTTGGTTTATCTAAAATGAATAGAATTGTAGATTATTTTGCAAAACGCCCGCAAGTACAAGAACGGCTAACGATTCAAATTGTAAAAGCGCTTCAAAATGTTTTAAATACTAAAGATGTAGCTTGTGTTATTGACGCTAAACATTTGTGTGTTAACTCAAGAGGTATTAGAGATATTGAGAGTAGCACAGTAACTTCAGAATTTGGCGGTAAATTTAAAGCTCCTCAAACACGAAGAGAGTTTTTAGATTACATTCAATTAGATACTCAATTTTAGTTTTTCGTAAAGTTGTTTGTTGTAAAGTCAAAAAACACTTCACAACTAAAGCAACAAGCAACGCTATAACAAACAACAAACCATAATGCAACTTTACAATACAAATAAAATAAAAATATACAATTCTCTTACAGGAAAAAAGGAAGTTTTTAAACCTATTACATCGGGTCATATTGGTATGTATGTATGTGGCCCAACGGTTTACAGCAATGTGCATTTAGGTAACGTACGCACGTTTATGTCTTTTGATATGATATTTAGGTACTTTAAACACCTTGGTTATAAAGTCCGTTATGTCCGTAATATTACAGATGCTGGGCATTTAGAAAATGATGCCGATATTGGCGAAGATAAAATCACTAAAAAAGCGCGTTTAGAAGCTATAGAACCTATGGAAATCGTTCAGCGTTATACTGTAGATTTTCACAATGTACTAAATACATTCAATTTTTTACCACCAAGTATAGAACCAACGGCAACAGGGCATATTATTGAGCAAATTGAATTAATTGAAACTATTATAGACAATGGTTTTGCTTATGAAGTAAATGGATCTGTGTATTTTGATGTTCATAAATACAATGAAACCAACGAGTACGGCATTTTAAGTAAGCGCAAACTTGAAGATTTAATACACAACACACGTGCGTTAGATGGACAAAGCGATAAGAAAAACCCGCAAGATTTTGCACTCTGGAAAAAAGCAGAACCAACCCACATAATGCGTTGGCCATCTCCATGGAGCGATGGTTTTCCTGGTTGGCACTTAGAATGTACCGCAATGAGTACCAAATATCTTGGCGATTTTTTTGATATTCATGGTGGCGGAATGGATTTAAAATTCCCGCATCACGAGTGTGAAATTGCTCAAAATAAAGCTGCAAAACACCAAGACCCAGTAAAGTATTGGATGCACGCTAACATGCTAGAGCTCAATGGTGCTCGCATGAGTAAATCTAGCGGCAATTACATTAACCCAGCTGAGTTACTTTCGGGCAATAACGATAAAATGTCTAAAGGCTTTAGTCCAAGTGTTGTTCGTTTTTTTATGATGCAAGCCTCTTACAAAAGTGTTTTAGATTTAACCAATGATGGTTTATTAGCTGCCGAAAAAGGATTGCAACGCTTAATAGATGCTATTAATTTAGTAGATAAGTTAAAACCGAGTAACACCTCTTCATTTCATGTTTTAGAATGGAAACAGAACTGTTACGATGCAATGAACGACGATTTTAATACTCCTATTTTAATTGCGCATCTTTTTGAAGCTGTAAAATTTATCAACCAAATAAACGATGGAAGTGGTACTATTACTGCTGAAGATTTAGAAGTATTAAAACAAACGATTACTATTTTCGCATTCGATATTTTAGGCCTAGTAAATGAGGCTTTCAAAAATAATACTGGTGCCGATAAACTATCTGGTGCCGTAGAAATTTTAATTAATTTAAGAAAAGAAGCCAGATTAAATAAAGACTTTGCTCTGTCTGATAAAATTAGAGACCAATTAGCAGAAGCTGGCATTCAACTTAACGATAGTAGAGATGGTACTACGTTTTCAATATAAAATAGCCTGTCTCAAAACTTAAACTAAGTAGAGGACTTTACTACAATTATGAAAAACGTATTTATAGCACCTTTTCTGTTTATCATTAAGATTTATCAAACCTTTATATCTCCTATTACACCTGCAACTTGTAGGTACCAACCAACCTGTTCGCATTATACTAAAGAAGCCTTAGAAGTGCATGGTTTTTTTAAAGGTGGCAAATTAGCCTTGAAACGGGTTTTTAGTTGTCATCCTTGGGGAGGCAATGGTTTTGATCCTGTTCCGCCTAAAGATAATTAACATAACGTTAATCTCGTTTTCAAACGGTTTTAAAAATATTATATTTACCATCTTAAATTTTTACAACTTATGTACATATTACAAATTGACTGGGATCCTATAAAATATATTGATTTAGGGTTTTTTAAACTTCATTTTTATAGCATGATGTGGATTGTTGCCTTTGTACTTGGCTTTATCGTTACAAAACGCATTTATAAAAACGAAAAACAATCTGATGAATCTTTAGATTCATTATTTATATATTCTGTAATTGGTATTATGTTGGGTGCACGGTTAGGGCATGTTATTTTTTACCAATCCGAATTAATTACAGAAGATTTTTTTAGCATTTTTTTACCTTTCAGTTTTAAAAACGGAGTACAATTTACTGGCTTTCAAGGGTTGGCAAGTCATGGCGCTGCAATTGGTATGATTATATCTATGTATTTGTATAATAAGAAAATACTAAAAAAATCTGTTATTTGGATATTAGATCGCGTGGTCATTGCTGTAGCTTTAGGTGCTGTTTTTGTGAGAATAGGTAATTTTATTAATTCAGAAATAATTGGAAAATATTCTAATAGTAATTTTGGTGTGGTATTTAAGCAATTAGGAGAAACCGAAGCGAGGCATCCTGCACAATTATATGAAGCGTTTTGTTATGTCTTTGTATTTTTAGTTCTGTTTTATTTCTATTGGAAAACTAAAAAATCTGAACAACAGGGCTTTCTTTTCGGATTGTTTTTAGTATTACTTTGGACGGTTAGATTCTTTGTTGAAAATGTAAAAGAAGCTCAAAACATAGAGCGTGCAGATTGGTTTTTAAACACAGGGCAACTCTTAAGTATTCCATTTATTATTATTGGGTTGTATTTTATGTTTTTCTACAAACGAAAAGCTTAAATTTTTTATTACAACAATGGGCTTTTAAGCCCATTTGCAAACTTGTTTACTTCAGGGTTAAATAGATAAAAAATAGATACGCGCCAAAAAGCAACATACCTTTAAAGCGACCAATTTCAAAACGTTTTGGCAGTAACATTAAAGGAATTAAAATTGCAGAAAAAGCAATCATCCAAAAGATATTAGTAGATAATATTTGTGGAGTTTGTGGGTTAACAACAATAGGTTTTATAATTGCAGTTAAGCCTAAAACCGAAGCGATATTAAAAATATTAGAGCCAATAAGGTTACCTAAAGAAATGGCTTTTTCCTTTTTTAATGCCGCAATAACAGATGCCGAAAGTTCTGGCACACTTGTACCTATTGCAATGACGGTAACCGAGATAGCATAATCACTTATACCTACAGATACTGCCAATTGTTTTGCTCCGTCAACTAACCACTCAGAACCAAAATAAAGTCCGGCTGCACCTATTAGCAACCATACTACAATTTTAAAATTTGAAGCAATAGCAAGTGCATCATCAACCTCTTCTATATTTGCTTTTGTAGATTTTCTTGAGTTTCTAATTAATACTACCAAAAACACAACCAAACCAATAACAAATAACGATCCTTCTAAGGCAGTTAATACTCCGTCGTTTTTCAAACAAAAATATAATGCAAATGATGTTAACATTAGCATTGGCCAGTTGAGTTTATAAAACTCTTTATCTACAACTAAGGGTGAAATTATTGCGGTAATACCCAAAACCAAACCAATATTTGCAATATTAGAGCCAATAACATTACCTAAAGCAATATCCGATACTCCACCTAAAGCGGCTTGTAAACTTACTAATAACTCGGGTGCAGAAGTCGCAAAAGACACCACCGTCATACCAATTACAAGCTTAGATATTTTAAGCCTAAAAGATAAAGCTACAGATGCTCTTACTAAAAAATCACCGCCAACAACCAATAAGGCTAACCCAGAAATAACAAGAAATATACTCATTTTAAAAAAAATTAATTGTGTTTATTAATACCAATACTGTGCGTGGTTACGCAAACGGCAAAGCTAATTGTTATACCAATTACAATTTAAAAAGTCTAAATTGATAAATTCAATTTAGACTTTTTTTTGCGTTTTATTTTTTTGAAATTCTTTATTTTGAACGCTTATTTTACGTCCATCAATTCTACATCAAATACAAGTGTTGCACCTGGCGGTATCACTCCACCAGCGCCAGCAGAACCGTAACCTAAATCGCTTGGTATTACCAAACGTGCTTTATCACCAACGTTTAACAGGCAAATACCTTCGTCCCAACCTGCAATAACTTGCCCAACACCAACTTGAAAATCTAGCGGTGCATTTCTTTTGTAAGACGAATCAAAAACAGTTCCGTCTGCTAATTGCCCTTTATAATGTACAGAAACTGTGCTTCCTTTTTCTGCTTTTTTTCCTTCACCTTTCTGAATTACTTTATAACGCAACCCAGATGCCGTTTCGTCAAAACCTGCTGCTAATTTATCTAACTCCGCTTTTGCTGCTTCGCGTTCTGCAGCTACACGTTTTTCGCGAGAACCTTCAAACGTTCTAAATGCTTCTATGGCATTAAATTTTTCTGCGTCATCACCAACTTTTACAATCTCAATACTTTCAATAGTATCGCCTTGTGCAATTGCATCTACAATAGCCTGGCCTTCAACAACTTTACCAAAAACAGTGTGCTTATTATCTAACCAATCGGTTGCTATGTGTGTAATATAAAATTGACTCCCATTTGTACCTGGGCCAGAATTTGCCATAGCTAATACTCCAGGACCATTATGTTTTAAATCTGGATGAAACTCGTCGTCGAACTTATAACCTGGATTACCAGTACCTGTACCTTGTGGGCAACCACCTTGAATCATAAAATCTGGAATTACCCTATGAAATTTTAATCCATTATAATATGGTGTTCCTTGTGGCTTAGCAGAGTTTTCTAAATTTCCTTCTGCCAAGGCTACAAAGTTACCTACTGTACCTGGTGTTTTTTCAAATTCTAAGTTTACTAATATGTTACCTTTTGTGGTGTTGAACTTTGCGTATAAACCGTCTTGCATTGTTTTATTTTTTGTTTGAATGTGCAAAGATAAACAATGATTTATGAATTACGAATTTAGGTTGAAGATTTGAGAACTCATTTATTAACGCTAGTTTTGCAGAAATATAAAAAATTATGGGGTTTTCAATTGCTAAACTTTTCAATACTAAAATTTCTAAACCAGAATCTAACGATAGTATAGAAGCCATACTAAAAGCTGTTGAAAACACTCCTTATGGTATTTCTGAAAATAATGTGCTTTTTGCTGGATTAAATGAATTGGGTGGCTATTTCTTTTTTCAAACTGTAATAGTAGGAGAACTTTCTGTAAAGTGTAAAAATGGTGCTTCACTTTTGTTTTCTGGAACTCATTTTGAATTGAAACTAGAATCTGACATGCCAGAGTTTGAATCTGATAGATCTGATGTTAAGGGAAGATATCTAACTAAGATTGATTTTCAAATTGAAAAATCTGATATTAAAAAACTAGAAAAGGCAACACTAAAAAATATTCAATTGTCTGTTAAAAAACATAGAATATTGTTTACAAAGCATGTGGTTTCTGATGAGGAAGAATAATTGTTAGACAGAGTTTCGCAGCGTTTTCACAGAGATGCTCGGAGAAAAACGCTGGTATATATTTACTGACTTCACTAATACTTACAACTTTGCGAGAAGATATTAATCCTCATAATAAATACTTCAAATTCCCCTTTTGGGAAATGTCTAAAGTACAATGTAGATTTAATTTGCTACTTCGCTCATAAATTTTATACGGTATAAGCGTAATTCTTCTTCTTCATAATCGCCATCAAATTCTTCAAAAGCATCTTCTATTTTATCGCTTTCAGACTCCATAAAATACTCGTGAATTTCTTCTTGCTGGTCTTCGTCTAAAATATCATCAATCCAATAGTTAATATTTAGTTTAGTACCAGAAAACACAATAGATTCCATTTCTTTAATAAACGATTCCATATCCATACCTTTTGAGGAAGCAATATCGCTTAACGGTAGTTTTCTATCTACATTTTGAATGATATACAGCTTAATGGCAGAGTTAGAACCTGTAGATTTTACCACTAAGTCATCGGGTCTAAATATGTCGTTTTCTTCAACATACTCAGCAATCATAGCTACAAAATCTTTACCATATTTTTTGGCTTTGCTTTCGCCAACACCATGGACGTTAGATAACTCATTAATAGAAATTGGGTATTTTAAAGCCATGTCTTCTAACGATGGATCTTGAAAAATAACAAATGGCGGCACACCTAAATCTTTGGCATTTTGTTTACGTAGATCTTTTAGCATTGCCATTAGTTTATTATCTGCAACGGCTCTACCTCCTTTTGAGTTTGTAATTATGCCATCATTTGTAGCTTCATCAAAAACATGGTCTTCTGCCATTAAAAACGATTGCGGATTTTTTATAAAATCGCTACCACTATCTATTAACCGAAGTACACCATAGGTTTCAATATCCTTTTTTAAAAACCCAGCAACTAAAACTTGTCTAATAAGTGCGGTCCAATATCTAACATCTTTAGCTTTTCCTATTCCAAAAAATGGTAGTGTATTTGTTTTATGAGAAGAAATTAAAGCATTGGTTTTACCAACAATAACCTGTACTAAATCTTTAGATTTATACTTTCCGTTGGTTTTATCTACGGTTTCTAAAAGTGTTTTTACATCATTTTTGGCTTCTACTTGCTTTTTAGGGTGGCGCACATTATCGTCCATATCTCCACCTTCGCCAGTTTCATTATCAAATTCTTCGCCAAAATAATGCAAAATAAATTTTCGTCGCGAAACCGATGTTTCACAAAACGCAACAACCTCTTGTAATAAAGCATGCCCAATTTCTTGTTCGGCAACGGGTTTGCCAGACATAAATTTTTCGAGCTTTTCTATATCTTTATAAGCATAGTAAGCCAAACAATGCCCTTCGCCTCCATCTCTACCAGCCCTACCTGTTTCTTGGTAATAACTTTCTATACTTTTAGGAATATCGTGGTGTATTACAAAACGCACATCTGGCTTGTCAATTCCCATACCAAATGCAATGGTTGCGACTACTACATCTGTATCTTCCATAAGGAACATATCCTGGTGTTTTACTCTTGTTTTAGCATCTAAACCGGCATGATAAGGCACTGCCTTTACCCCATTAACTTGTAATACTTGTGCTAATTCTTCAACACGTTTACGGCTTAAACAGTAAACGATACCAGATTTTCCTTCATTTTGCTTTACAAAACGAATAATATCTGCATCTACACTTTTAGTTTTTGGACGTACTTCGTAATATAAGTTTGGTCTATTAAATGAGTCTTTATAAGTAACAGCTTTGGGCATACCCAAACTCTTTAATATATCTTCTTGTACTTTTGGAGTTGCTGTTGCTGTTAACCCAACAATAGGTATATCGTCACCAATACGTTTTATTATTGTTTTAAGATTTCGGTATTCGGGTCTAAAATCGTGTCCCCATTCACTAATGCAATGGGCTTCATCAACAGCCATAAAAGAAATTTTTTCGGTACGTAAAAACTCAACGTATTCTTCTTTGGTTAAAGACTCTGGTGCTACATAAAGTAATTTTGTAACTCCGTTAGTAATATCATCTTTAACACGTTTTACTTCGGTTTTGTTTAAAGACGAGTTTAATACATGTGCTACACCATTGTGCTCAGATACTGCTCTAATAGCATCGACTTGGTTTTTCATTAACGCAATAAGTGGAGAAACAACAATTGCGGTACCTTCTTTTATTAACGCGGGGAGTTGGTAGCATAACGATTTTCCTCCGCCAGTTGGCATTATTACAAATGTATTGTTGCCTGCTACAACATCTTTTATAACTTCTTCTTGAAGTCCTTTAAATGCTGAAAAGCCAAAATATTTTTTTAGCTCTGCGTGTAAGTCAATTTCTTTAGTACTCATTAATCTTTATTACTATTTTGTGTAGATTTGCATAAATTTAAAGATAATATTTTCTTTTTAATATAAAAATTCAATAAAAATAAAATTTTGAACACTTCACTATCCATTTTAAGTATTGCAAAAGACACTATTAAATTAGAAAGTAAAGCCATAGAACACCTAACGGATCTACTCACCGAAGACTTTGCTGATGCTGTAAAATTGATGTACAACTCTAAAGGGAGAGTTGTAATTACAGGAATAGGTAAAAGTGCAATTATTGCTAATAAAATAGTTGCCACTTTAAATTCTACTGGCACACCTTCTGTTTTTATGCATGCTGCAGATGCTATACATGGAGATTTAGGGCTAATTCTTAAAGATGACGTTGTTATTTGTATTTCTAAAAGTGGCAACACACCCGAAATTAAGGTTTTAGTCCCTTTAATAAAGAATGCAAAAAATAAAATGATTGCAATAACAGGCAATACCAATTCTTTTTTAGGACAACAAGCCGACTATATTTTAAATGCTTTTGTAGCGCAAGAGGCTTGCCCTAACAATTTAGCACCAACAACAAGTACAACTGCCCAACTTGTTTTGGGTGATGCTTTAGCGGTTTGTTTGTTAAAATTACGTGGTTTTTCTAGCAAAGATTTTGCTAAATATCATCCTGGTGGTGCGTTAGGTAAACGTTTATATTTAAGAGTTACAGATTTATCGTCTCAAAACCTTAAACCACAAGTTGGCTTAGAATCTAGTCTTAAAGAAGTTATTGTAGAAATTACCGAGAAAATGCTTGGTGTAACTGCTGTTGTAGATCGCACTAAAATTGTTGGCATTATTACCGATGGAGATTTAAGACGAATGCTAAGCAAAAGTGATACCTTTAGTAACTTAAAGGCAAAAGATATAATGAGTACAAGTCCTAGATGTATTAATGAAGATGCTATGGCGATTGATGCTAAAGAACTAATGGAAAATTTTGGTATTTCTCAATTATTAGTTGAGGCTAATGGCGCTTACGCTGGTGTTGTTCACATACACGATTTAATTAAAGAAGGTATTATATAATGAGTAAAACTAATATAGACAACATGTCGTTTTTAGACCATCTTGAAGAATTAAGATGGCACTTAATTAGAGCTGTTGCAAGTATATTTATTGCTGCAACACTAGCTTTTATATTTAAGGATTTTATTGTTGGTATTTTAATGGCTCCTAAGAAAATGGATTTCCCAACTTATGCAGGGTTGTGCGAAATTTCTAAATTTTTGGGCATGGATACGTCTTTCTGTGCAAGCGAGCTGCCATTTGTAATAGAAAACCGTGATGCCGCTGGGCAATTCTCAGCCCATATATGGACCTCTATATACGCAGGTTTAGTTATTGCTTTTCCTTATGTATTGTATCAATTATGGTCTTTTATAAGTCCTGGGTTACAAAATAATGAACGAAAAAGCTCAAAAGGCTTTATAGTTGTGTCTTCACTATTATTTTTTATTGGAGTATCCTTTGGGTATTATGTTATTACACCATTATCACTAAATTTTTTAGCCAATTACAATTTTACAGAAGAAATTTCTAATGCTTGGGATTTACAATCTTATATCAGTTTAGTAAGGTCTTCAGCTTTAGCATCGGGCTTTGTTTTTGAGTTACCAATAATTATATTCTTTTTAACTAAAGTCGGTTTAGTAACGCCTCAAATTCTTAGAACCTACAGAAAATACGCACTAGTTGCCGTACTTATATTATCTGCTATTATTACTCCACCAGATATTGCAAGCCAGGTTATTGTAGCTATACCCATATTAATATTATACCAAGTGAGTATTTATATTTCGGCAATTGTAGTAAAAACTCAAAAAAAAGAAAAAAGCCATGTCTAATATCGTAGAAGAATTCAATGAATACCGTACTAAAATGAATGCTAAAATTTTAGACGATAATAATAAAATTATTAAACGCATTTTTAATTTAGACACTAACGCTTTTCAAAAAGGTGCTTTAGATAAAAAAACAAAAGAGTTACTAGGTTTAGTAGCTTCTACTGTTTTACGTTGCGATGATTGTGTAAAATATCACCTCGAAGCATCTTATAAAGAAGGTTTAAAAAAAGAAGAAATTAGCGAAGCTTTAGGCATTGCAACTTTAGTCGGTGGCACTATTGTTATACCACATTTAAGACGTGCACACGAGTATTGGGAAGCATTAGAAAACCAAGGTTAAACTTATAATAAAAGTGTGTTAACGTTTATAAATTAGATACAAATTTGTTACTTTTATCATTCTTACACACAGTAAAAAATGCCCCTAAACGCCATTTTAAAGTTATCTAAAATCTAAATTGGGCATTCACAGTAAATAAAAAAACAATCATTTAAAGGATGAAATTACGAGCAGAACATTTAATGAAATCCTACAGCGGACGTAAAGTTGTAAAGGATGTGTCTTTAGAAGTTAACCAAGGAGAAATTGTTGGTTTGTTGGGGCCAAATGGCGCTGGTAAAACCACATCGTTTTATATGATTGTTGGTATTATAAAACCAAACGGAGGAAACATTTTTTTAGAAAACACCAATATTACTAAATATCCAATGTACAAACGTGCTCAAAATGGTATTGGTTATTTAGCACAAGAAGCTTCAGTTTTTAGAAAACTAAGTATCGAAGATAATATTTTAAGTGTATTACAACTTACTAAACTTAGTAAAAAAGAGCAACATCTTAAAATGGAATCTCTAATAGACGAATTTGGTTTAGGACATATTAGAACCAATCGTGGCGATTTGCTTTCTGGTGGTGAGCGACGACGAACAGAAATTGCGCGTGCATTAGCTACAGACCCCAATTTTATTTTATTAGATGAGCCCTTTGCAGGTGTAGATCCGGTTGCCGTAGAAGATATTCAGCGTATTATTGCCCGATTAGCAAAAAAAAATATTGGTATTCTTATTACAGATCATAATGTACAAGAAACTTTAGCCATTACAGACCGAACTTACCTTATGTTTGAAGGTAATATTCTTAAAGCTGGTAAACCCGAAGAGTTAGCTAGTGATGAAATGGTACGTAAAGTATATTTAGGTCAAAATTTTGAATTACGTAAAACGAAGATTGATTTTTAAAAGCTAAAGCTAAGCTTAATGTAATTACATCTGTCATTTAGACAGAGCATAGAATACATAACCAGAAACCTCAGCTAATCTTTAATAGTAAGACTCCTCATTTTACTGCATTAAAAATGACATTATAGTCTGCTTCGTGAAATGACAAATAAATAACACCATAAATCCGTGTCAATTTTTTTTTAGAAGCTAAAGCGAGATGCACTAAAGTACATAGTTTTAACTAAAATTTGAGACCAATAAAGACGTCCATTATTCAATCATAGATAATGGACGTCTTTTACATAATAGTTTATTAATACTAATTTTATCCACGTCGTCTTTCTAATAAAACCATCATCATAAAACCAAGTATAATACGTTCTTTATCATCTTGGTCTATTGGTTTTAACTCATACAATTCAAATTTTCTACCAAAAAAAGACGGCTGTTTTTTCATTCTTACAATAGTACTATCATTTAAATCTGCCACGGTATAAGACGGATTAAATAAATACCCTGTAAACCCGCCTAAAATAGGAATTTGACCAAATATAGAATCTAGTATTTTTACCCAAGCGTTTTCTTCTCTTATATGGTATTGTAATTTTTCATTTTGATCTATAAGCTCGTAATGTGCTTTCCAGATAGAAGCCCAACCTTTTCTTGCTATTTTACCAATTTCTTTTCCTTCGGCATCTTTAAAACTATATGCCGCAGAAAAATCTATCCACTTATCGGCTTTAATTTTATAATTAAGCTGTGTTTTATTTTGGTTGTCGTAAATACTAATATCCTCTTTTAGTTTAAACATTTTTTGCTTTACATAAGCTACGGTTTTACCTGTGGCATCTGTTGCTGTAAAATCGTTAGATAAAGTAGTAATATTAAAACTAAATTTTATGGGAAATTTTATAGCTTTCATTGGTAGTGTTTAATGTTTAGTTAATGTATTTGGTAGCATTTTTTTTATACTATTTACTAATAGCAGGCAAGCAAACCCAAACCCAAGTCCTACGATGAAGTCTCGTAATAATGATGGTAGGTATTCTAAAAAATGATGTAAAAATTCAATATTATGTACAAATATTCCGCCAGCAACTAATAGCAAAGCAATTGTGCCTATAACAGACAAACTTTTAATTACTTTTGGTAGAGCTTGTACTAATACTGTACCTATTGCAAACAAAATACCTTTATTATTTTTACTTTTTTCTATTAATTTTAAACCAAGATCGTCCATTCTTACTATTAGAGCTACAATACCATAAACACCTATTGTAGCAATTAATGCAACAATTGAGACTATAATAATTTGAATTCCTAATGGTTCGGCCACAACGCTTCCTAAAGCAATAATTACAATTTCTACTGATAATATAAAATCTGTAATAATTGCAGACTTAATTTTCGCTTTTTCTAAATCTAATAGCTCATCTGTTGTATAGTCTGTTTTAACATCTAAAATTTCAACTTTTGGGTGTGGCACAAAAAATTCGTAAATTTTTTCAGCTCCTTCATAGGCTAAATACAACCCACCAAGCACTAAAACAACAATAACTGCTGAAGGTAAAAATGCACTAAGTAAAAATGCTAAAGGCAAAATAATTAATTTGTTTAAAAAAGAGCCTTTAGTAATTGACCATAAAACCGGAATTTCGCGAGAAGACACAAAACCCGAAGCCTTTTCTGCATTAACGGCTAAGTCATCTCCGAGAATACCAGCTGTTTTTTTTGTGGTTATCTTAGTCATAGTAGCTACATCGTCCATTAAAACTGAGATATCATCGAGTAAAGCAAAAAATCCTGAGGCCATGTATAACGTTTTAGGTATTGTTTTATTTAATATTTTTTCTGTCTAAAACAGACAATAAAACATATAATAAGATAATTATTGGTATTGCTGCAAAATGAAGTATTACTAAAAACACTAGGCTTAAAATTAAAAAAATATAACGTATTGCATTTTCTTTAAAGCTGAAATTTTTAAATTTTAAAGCGAATAATTTTATACTACAGTTTAATAAGTAACAGCTCAAAAGCGTAATTGCAATTAAAACCCATTTATTTATAATAATACTGTTTATAAAATCGTTATTTTGAAACTCTAAAATTAACGGCAACGATACTATTAACAATGTGTTTGCTGGTACTGGCAAGCCTTTAAAATAACTTTGCTGATCTTCGTCTAAGTTAAACTTAGCCAAACGATACGCAGATGCAAGTGGTATTAATAACCCTATTAATGGTACTACAGATAATTTAAAATCTTGCCAGTGGTGTATCGTATTCCAATCGTTACTGTAAGTGCCATAACTTGGCGCATCTACAGTTAACGATATGAGTTTAAATAGTATAATACCTGGCACTACACCACTAGTTACCAAATCTGCCAATGAGTCTAACTGAATGCCTAACGGACTTTGCACATTGAGCTTTCTGGCAAAAAAACCATCAAAAAAATCGAAAAATATGCCCAAAAAGACAAAAAAAGCGGCGATTACAAAATTGCCGTTTACAGCAAAAATGATGGCAATACAGCCCGAAAACAGATTTAGAAGGGTTATTGCATTTGGTATTTGTTTTTTTATGTTCACTAGTGTTGGTGTTTAATTTTTAATAACTAATATGAAGAACATTCTTTATTTCAGAAAAATGAACTAGATAACTAATATTATTGATTATTTTTTTTCATTTGTAAAAATTTTAAACAAGATTTTGTGAGAAAAAATCACAGAATTTAAATATTAATCAAGATTTCTATTTTAAAGATAAATGTAATAGTTTTTTAATTACAATTTAAATATTGAAATAAATACTTTAGTATTCGATTATTTGAATTTGAAGGAATACAAATCAGCCTCTTTCATGGTTATGCGGAGTTTAATTGTATGGTGTTTCAAATCATTCAGGTTTATGCTTTCACCCCATGAGACAATTCTTGAAATTTCATCACCTACCATTTTATCAGAAATATTATTTGTAAAACCATTTATTGGGTTATTATTTTCATCTAATACCTCTATGGTTACATAGCCACCTGCACTTGTAGAATAATTAATTTCTAATTGATTTCCTTTAAACTGAAATGGTTTTGTAATAAAAAAACCTTCATTAAATTTAGCATTTATTGACGAAAAACCATCTAATCTGATTTTATATAAAGTATTACGTGCAAAAATTCCCATATACTTATCATCTAGAGGTACTACATTAAGAGTTATATAATTCGATCGATTACCCCATTTTTCTTTCTCAATCCCAGGTCTAATGAAAGCCTCTTTAAAATGTCTATTAAATTTAATTCCATCTCTAGAATTCATTAAAACTATATCTGTTGAATTACCGTTTTTCGGAAAGAACCTAGTTGCCAAAGAAATATAAATATGTGGAGCTCTAAAATAAGGTTGAATGCAAGATGTATATAGATGTTCACCTTCAAGATTTGGATAAATATTTATTGGGATACTCCAATTAATAAAATCATCAGAAGTTGTTCTTGAAAAAGATCTTAATCCGTTAATAAATCTTCTAAAATAAATAACATATTTTTTTTCTCTTTCTGACCAAAAACTTATATTTTGAGAATCAAATTCATAATATGCAGAATCAGATTTTATTATTACTTCTTCATTTCTCTTAAACTTTATACCATCATTTGAATAAAAGGAATAAAGTCCACCAATACTTTTTGTGCCAGCTATTGCTCTATAATTAAATTTTGATTTTGGATTTTTGTCTCTAAATGGTGTGAAATTATGATTGAAATGTGGTTCATAATAAATATAATCTACAATGCTATCATTTAAAAACGTCTTCTCTTTTTCCCAATGGTAACCATCTTCACTTATCGCACTTTTTGTGACCTCACCAGGGTTTCCATCATATGCTTCGCCTTTCCAAAAACTTAACATATCTCGATAGTAAATTCTATACCCAGTATCAGTTTTTATAATAGTTTGATAATAACCATTTGGAACATTATGACTCTTTACTCTTTGTGGCTGGTTTAATTTTAATTCTAAACCAACAATTGTATCAATTAGATGTTTATCTATGAACAACTCTCTCTTAGAGTCTAGTTTAAGTAAATTTTGTGTGTGAATTTTAAAAGTGGCAATTGAAAGTAAAATCATTGCTATTATTATTGCTTTCATTATTCAAATAATTATATATGTTAATAATATTCAGTAATCAATATCTTTATTGCCCCTATAAAACAAAAATAACCTATTTCATTTCAAAACTCCAATAGTATTTACAATCATTTTTCAAACTTAAAACAATAAGATTACAATTTTACAGTTGTGTTAATTGAATAAAGAATAACTTACCTTTGTAAAAAAAACTATTGAAAAAGCTTCTTATTTTATTAGCAGCCTTTGTGTGTCTAATGAGTACGGCACAAACCTCCCGAAAATACTCTAATGCCTTTATGAATATTGGTGTAGATGCGGCGGCTTTAGGCATGAGTAATGCTGTGGTATCGCATACTAAAGATGTAAATTCTGGGTATTGGAATCCTGCGGGTCTAGTACATCTTAAGGAGCAACAACTCAGCCTAATGCACTCTAGCTATTTTGCAAATATTGCCAACTATAATTACATGGCTTATGCTATGCCTTTAGACGATAAAAGCTCTATTGGCCTATCTTTAATTCGCTTTGGTGTAGATGATATTTTAGACACCACACAATTAATAGACGACCAAGGTGCTATTAACTACGACCGTATTAGCACGTTTTCTACAGCAGATTATGGACTTACATTTTCTTATGCCCGCAAATTGCCTCTCGATGGGGTAAACTATGGAGTAAACGCAAAAATTATTAGACGTATTATTGGAGATTTTGCCTCGTCTTGGGGTTTTGGTTTAGATGCTGGTATTCAGTTTGAAGCTGGTAACGGCTGGAAATTTGGTGTTATGGCACGAGATATTACAACCACATACAATGCTTGGACTATTAACGAAGAAAAGTTTGAACAAATTAGTGGTGCGGTTGATGGAGAAAACCAAGAATTGCCAGAAACCACAGAAATTACCATTCCTAAACTACAATTAGGGTTTTCAAAAAAATGGGTATTTAATTACGACTACTCGCTTTTAGCAGCTGCAAACCTTATGGCAAGATTTGAACAAAATAACGATATTATTTCTACTTCGTTTGCGAGTATAAACCCAGCTTTGGGGTTTCAGTTTGGTTATACCGATTTGGTGTTTTTACGTGGTGGTGTTGGTAATTTTCAAAACGAAACACAATTTGATGATTCAAAAAACTTAACGTTTCAGCCAAATTTTGGTGTTGGTTTTAACTATAAAGGTATTCAAATTGATTACGCATTTACAGATATTGGCGACCAAAGTGCAGCATTATACTCTAACGTATTCTCTTTAAAAATAGACTTTAGTGTTTTTAGATAAATGATTTTATGAGGTTAAAACTAATAATTTTCGCTTTTCTTTTTGTAACGTTTGCTGTGGTTGGGCAACATGCGCAATTATCTTCTAATGCAAAAATTTCTGTACTTACAGTTGGTGCGGGAGAGCATTTAAGCGATGCTTTTGGGCATAATGCGTTTAGAATTAAAGACACTCGCCAAGGTATTGATGTTGTGTTTGGTTATGGAGAATACGATTTTGATGCCCCAAATTTTATTTTAAAATTTGCAAAAGGCAAGTTAAATTATTTAATAAGTAAAACTAATTTTATAGATTTTTATAAGTATTATGCCTACCACAACCGCACTATTAAAGAACAGGTTTTGCATCTTTCTTTAAAAGAACAACAGCAACTCTATAATTACTTAATACACAATTATAAGCCCGAAAACAGGCAATATCTGTACGACTTTTTTTACGACAATTGTGCCACACGTATAAGAGATGTTACCCAAAATGTAATTCCAAATAAGATTGAATTTGCTTTACCAAAAAATACAGAGTCAAAAACATTTAGACAACTTATACACGAGCATGTTGGTTTAAATACCTGGGGTAGTTTTGGTATTGATATTGCACTTGGCGCTGTAATTGACAAACACGCATCACCAACAGAATATATGTTTCTACCAAAATATATTCATACTTCTTTTGCAAATGCCACCATTAATAAATCTAAAAAATTGGTAAAAAGTGATGTTGTTATTTTTCAAAATAAAGAAAAAAAACCAAGCTTAGACTTTTTATGGAGTCCTTTGGTTATAATGAGTTTTATAGGCTGCATTATTATTTATATCACCTACTTAGATTACAAAAAGCAAACACTAAGCAAATGGCTAGATATTGTTTTATTTGGCGCAACGGGTTTTGTTGGTATTATTATTTTACTATTATGGTTTGCAACAGACCATACCGCAACGGCACAAAATTATAATTTACTTTGGGCTTTTCCGCTAAACAGTATTGTTTTTACTCAGCTTTTAAAAACACAGCAAAAAAAATGGTTTAATAGCTATCTAAAGTTTTTAGTTATAATGCTGTGTTTAATGACGCTTCATTGGTTAATTGGTGTACAGGTATTTGCAATTGGCTTAATTCCGTTTTTGTTAGCTATTTTTATAAGATATGTATTTTTAATTAAAGCCATAGATTTTAGGACTACTAAAAATTAATCTTCATTACCAATAATTTTGAAGCTCACAGAATAGGTGATGCCAATTACAACTAAAAACGAACGGTATCAAACGTTCTTTTTCACTAACTTTTTTATAAAAAAACAAGCCTTTTCTTTTTAACACATTTTAGATTATAATGGGTATAAAATTATAACAGTATAAAAATTGCAATACCCACAAAAACAAAAATTTGCAACCATTTTAATACCAAACCAAAATTTTGATGTGCAGCACTAAAAACTTTGATTCTACTTGCTAATAAAGCAATTGCAGAAAAAATAATAAAAGATACTGCCATAAAAATACCACCAAGTATATAAAATTGTGTAATTGTGCTTAATGTATTACTAAACAAAAACCCAGGAAAAAAAGCCAAGAAAAAAATAGTTACTTTAGGGTTGAGTACATTCATAAAAAAACCTTGAACAAATAATCCTTTCAAACTCTTTTTAGAAACTATATCTACATTAAATTGAAGTTGATGATCTGCTTTATAAACCTTATATGCCAAATACAAAAGGTACAACACACCAATTAATTTAATTCCGAAAAAAAGAGACGCATTAGCTGCTATTATAGCAGATATACCAAAAGCCAATAACGTTGTATGAATTATACAACCCGTTATTAAACCACAAACAGTTGCAAATCCGTAAGATGTGCCGTTAGTAATGCTCTGTACTAAAACGTAGATATTATCTGGCCCAGGAGATATGGCTAAGACTGAGGTTGCAAAAGCAAATGATACAAGTATTTCTATATTCAAACTAAAAAAAATTTGAAGCTAAAATACACTAAAACCAAATAGTGTTTTTAAAAATTAAAAATCTATACCAAAGTTTTGCCGCTTTGTAATGAGATTTTGATTTTCACAGAAATAAATTGTAACAAATACTTACCTTTGAGCACTAACTAATTAAATTAATAAAAAATTAAAATAGTATTATGGAGAAATCAATAAAATCATTAGCTTCAAATTATGGACTTTATTTAGGACTAATCTTAGCTACAATAACAGTAATTGGGTACAGTATTTCATTAGATTTATTTACAAAGTGGTGGTTTGGTATTATATTTATGTTACTCATTATTATAGTAGGCATTATTGCGTCAATGAAAGCTCGAAACTTGTTAGGTGGTTTTATTAGTTTTAAAAACGCATTTACAGCTTATTTTATAACTATCTTAATTGGTATTATTATTAGCTCTTTGGTTAGTATTGTAATTTTTAATATTGTAGATCCTGATGCAGCAATTGCACTTCAAGATAAAATTATTGAAACTCAAGTTGAATTATTACAAAGGTTTGGAACACCACAAGAAACTATTAACCAAGCCATTAATGAACTAAAAGCCAATGGCAATATGTATTCAATTAGCAATATACTAAAATCTATTGCTTTTCAACTTATCGGTTACAGCATATTAGGCCTTATTGTTGCACTAGTTGTTAAAAAAAGTGACCCTAACGCTGCTTAAATAATTTCAGTATTTTTGAAATCACAAAACAGACAACCATTTCTATGAATATATCTGTAGTTATACCACTACTTAACGAAGAAGCGTCTTTAAAAGAATTACACAATTGGATTGTATCTGTGATGCAATCCAATTCGTTTTCTTACGAAATTCTGTTTATAGACGATGGCAGCACAGATACATCTTGGCAGGTTATTACACAACTTTCGCAATCCAATAGCAATGTAAAAGGCATTCGGTTTTTAAAAAATTTTGGTAAATCTCAAGCACTACATGCAGGGTTTGCCAAAGCACTCGGAGAGGTTGTTATTACTATGGATGCAGACTTGCAAGACAACCCAGAAGAAATACCCGAGCTTTATAGAATGATTGTAAATGATGGTTTTGATTTAGTTTCGGGCTGGAAAAAGAAGCGTTACGATTCTGTTATTGCTAAAAACCTACCTTCAAAAGTATTTAATTGGGCAGCTAGGCGCACCTCTGGCGTAAAACTCAACGATTTTAATTGTGGCTTAAAAGCCTACAGTAATACCGTTGTAAAACATATAGACGTTAATGGAGAAATGCACCGATATATCCCTGTATTGGCAAAAAACGCAGGATTTACAGCTATTGGCGAAAAAATTGTACAACACCAAGCCCGTAAATATGGAGAAACAAAATTTGGGATAAACCGTTTTACAAATGGCTTTTTAGATCTTATTACCATTTGGTTTATTTCGCGCTTTGGCAAACGGCCAATGCACCTTTTTGGTGCCTTAGGAGTTATAATGTGTATGGTTGGGTTTGCCTTTGCGTTTTACCTAGGTATAGACAAATTAGTTTTTAACACCGACGGACGTTTAATTACCGAACGACCACAGTTTTACATTGCATTAGCTACCATGGTTATTGGTTCGCAATTTTTTATAGCTGGGTTTTTGGGCGAACTTATTTTGCGTTCTAAACGTAATGAGCAACGTTATTTTATAAAAGAAAATATCAATTTATCTTAATTCTATATAATTTATACTTTGGTCGCATCGTCGCAAATTACGAAAATGCTTACTTTAGTAGCCTAAACTTTTTTGAATATGAATACCATTAACCCAGAAATTCTAAAACGTATAAACGCATGGTTAACACCTGTTTTTGACACCAATACGCAACAAGACATAAAAGCACAATTAACCACTAACCCTAAGCAATTAGAAGAAAGTTTTTATAAAGATTTAGAATTTGGTACTGGCGGTATGCGTGGTATAATGGGCGCTGGCACTAACCGAATTAATAAATACACCCTAGGAAAAAACACACAAGGATTAAGTAATTATTTAAAGCAATCGTTCCCAAATGAAACCATAAAAGTTGCCATTGCTTACGATTGCAGACATAATAGCAACACTTTTGGTAAAGTTGTAGCTGATGTGTTTTCTGCCAATGGTATCGAAGTTTTTCTGTTTGAAGATTTAAGACCAACACCAGAGCTATCTTTTGCCTTAAAACATCTAAATTGCCATTGCGGTATTGTGTTAACAGCATCTCATAACCCACCAGAATACAACGGTTACAAAGTCTATTGGCAAGATGGTGGCCAATTAGTACCACCACAAGATGCCAAAATTATAGCAGAAATTAATAGCTTAGACTATTCTGAAATTAAGTTTGAAGCCAACGAAAAACTAATTCAATATATAGGAAAAGAAATTGATGACGTTTTTATTGACGCTTCCATAAAAAACGGAAGCTTTAATACACCAACAAAAGCTAAAGAAAATTTAAATATTGTTTTTACAGCTTTACACGGCACATCAATTACTGCCATACCCGAAACGCTAAAACGTGCAGGCTACACCAATGTGCATATTGTAGAAGAGCAAGCAGAACCCAATGGCGATTTTCCAACGGTTGCATCACCAAACCCCGAAGAACCTGAAGCACTAAAAATGGCAATGGCACTTGCCAATAAAGTAAATGGTGATATTGTAATTGGTACAGACCCAGATTGCGACAGATTGGGCGTTGCTGTAAGAAATTTAAACAACGAATTGGTTATTCTTAATGGTAACCAAACCATGGTTTTAATGACCGATTTTCTATTAAAACAATGGCAAAATTCAGAAAAAATTAATGGCAATCAATTTGTAGGTTCTACAATAGTTTCTACACCAATGCTACCTGTTTTATCAACTGCATACAATGTAGAATGCAAAATTGGCCTTACAGGTTTTAAATGGATTGCAAAAATGATAAAAGATTTTCCATCAATGGATTTTATTGGTGGTGGCGAAGAAAGTTTTGGGTTTATGGTTGGGGATTTTGTACGCGATAAAGATGCAGTAACCTCTACCCTATTAGCCTGCGAAATTGCTGCACAAGCAAAAGCTAATGGCAAAACCATGTACCAAGCGTTAATAGACTTATATATAGAACATGGTTTTTATAAAGAACGCTTGGTGTCATTAACTAAAAAAGGTATTGAAGGCGCACAAGAGATTAAACAAATGATGATTGATGCCAGAGAAAACCCATTAAAAGAAATTAATGGAGAACGTGTGGTATTAATTGAAGATTACCAATTATCGGTTTCAAAAAACCTTCAAACGCAAAAAGTTACTGCGTTAGACATACCAAAATCTAATGTATTAATCTATTACACAGAAGCAGGCAGTAAAATAGCATTACGTCCAAGCGGCACAGAACCAAAAATTAAATTCTACATTAGTGTAAATACAACTTTAGACAATGTGTCTGAGTTTGATAAAACGGAACAGAAATTGGAATCTCGTATTGATGCTATTTTAACAGCAATGAATTTATAATGACTTATTTTAAACAAATACTCGGCTTTGCTAAACCCTATAAAAGTTATGCACTATTAAATATTATTTGTAATATTTTTTATGCGTTGTTCGGAACTTTATCAATGGTTTCATTATTTCCAATGCTTAATGTTTTATTTGGAAAAACAAAACCACTAAATGTACAGCCAGTATGGAACGGTATTAATAACATTAAAAATTATGCTGAAGATTACCTTAATTATTTTGTGACTCAAAAATCTAATGAAGGCCATGATGATGTATTAATATTTATGGTAGGCTTAGTGATTACTATGTTTCTACTAAAAAATATTTTTGCTTATTTAGCAATGTATTTTATAACATTTCTTAGAAATGGTGTTTTAAGAGATATAAGAAACAAGCTTTACGAAAAAATAATGACCCTTCCTATTTCATACTACTCAGAAAAACGAAAAGGAGATACAATTGCAAGAATTTCGAGTGATGTTCAAGAGATTCAAACATCATTTCTTTCTATACTAGAATTAATAGTTAGAGAGCCGTTAATGATCGTTTTTACAATTATAATGATGCTACTAATTAGCATTAAACTGACAATATTTGTTTTTATTTTTATTCCTGTTAGCGGTTTCATAATTTCATTAATAGGAAAGTCTTTAAAACGAAAATCGGGTTATGTTCAAAAAGAACAAGGTGAATTTCTATCTATTGTTGAAGAAACTTTAGGAGGTTTAAAAGTGATTAAAGGTTTTAATTCTGAATCAGTTTTTAATAAACGTTTTCAATACTCAACAAATCGATTTTTTAATTTTTCAAATAAACTATTACATCGTCAAAACTTAGCTTCACCTACAAGTGAATTTTTAGGTATATCCGTTATCGCAATTTTATTATGGTATGGAGGTCGAATGGTACTTAATGAGAATTCATTAGACCCAGGATTATTTATAGTATATATGGGATTAGCCTATAATATTCTAACACCTGCAAAAGCAATTAGTAAAGCAAGTTATAGTGTGAAAAAAGGAAATGCAGCCGCAGAACGTGTTTTAGAAATTTTAAATACAGTTTCGCCTTTAAAAGACATTGAAAATGCAAAGGTTAAAACCGATTTTACTTCCGAAGTAAAACTTAA
>JBMYXP010000011.1:0-26724 GCA_049608525.1 Winogradskyella sp. | reverse complement strand
GAAACGATTATGGTGATAAACTTGCCGAAGACGATAAGATTAGAAAATACGTTCATGCGCGTTTATCTAAAGCTAGTGTAAGTAGAGTAATTATTGAGCGCACGCTTAAACTTGTAACCGTTACTATCACTACTGCTAGACCAGGTATTATCATTGGTAAAGGCGGGCAAGAGGTAGATAAGTTGAAAGAAGAGCTTAAGAAAATTACAGGCAAAGAGGTTCAGTTAAACATCTTTGAAATTAAGCGACCTGAAGTTGATGCATTTTTAGTTGGTTCAAGCATTGCGCGTCAGATAGAAAGTAGAATTTCTTATAGACGTGCTATTAAAATGGCAATTGCTGCGGCAATGCGTATGAATGCAGAAGGAATTAAAATTCAAATTAGTGGTCGTTTGAATGGTGCAGAAATGGCACGTTCTGAACACTATAAGGAAGGTCGTATTCCTTTATCTACATTTAGAGCAGATATTGATTATGCTCTAGTAGAGGCACATACTACTTATGGTAGATTAGGTGTTAAAGTTTGGATTATGAAAGGCGAAGTCTATGGAAAAAGAGAATTGTCTCCATTGGTTGGTCTGTCTAAACAACAAAAAGGTAAAGGTGGCCGAGGTGGAAATAAGAACCAATCTCGTCGTAGAAAGTAATTTTTTAAAGAAAAGAAAAAATGTTACAGCCTAAAAGAACAAAATTTCGTAAGCAGCAAAAAGGCCGCATGAAAGGAAATGCTGGAAGAGGTCATTTATTATCAAATGGTACCTTCGGTATTAAATCAATTGAGTCCACTTTTATAACTGCACGTCAGATAGAAGCAGCCCGAATTGCAGCTACACGTTACATGAAAAGAGAAGGATCGTTATGGATTAAGATTTTTCCAGACAAGCCTATCACTAAAAAGCCTCTAGAGGTACGTATGGGTAAAGGTAAAGGTGCCGTAGAATATTGGGCAGCTGTTGTAAAGCCTGGACGCATGTTATTTGAAATTAGTGGTGTGCCTTTAAATGTAGCTCAAGAAGCTTTACGTTTGGCAGCTCAAAAACTGCCAGTAAAAACTAAGTTTATCATCGCTAGAGATTACGAAGCTTAATAGAAAATATTATGAAGCAATCAGAAATTAAAAAGCTTTCAACAGCTGAGTTACAAGAAAAACTTAGTGAAACTAAAAAGAGTTATACAGACCTAAAAATGGCTCACGCTATATCTCCTTTAGATAACCCAATTCAGTTACGAGTTGCACGTCGCACAGTAGCTAGAGTGGCAACAGAACTAACTAATAGAGACGTACAATAACTGTATTCTGCTGAAAGATGGAAAAAAGAAATTTAAGAAAAGAACGTATAGGGATAGTAACTAGTAATAAAATGGAGAAGTCTATTGTTGTTGCTGAAGTTAAAAAGATAAAACACCCTATGTATGGAAAATTCGTGTTAAAGACTAAGAAATATGTCGCACACGATGAAACAAACGACTGCAACGAAGGAGATACAGTAAAGATCATGGAAACTAGACCTTTAAGTAAATCTAAATGTTGGAGATTAGTAGAAATAATTGAAAGAGCGAAGTAATTATGTTACAACAAGAATCAAGATTAAAAGTAGCTGACAACACTGGTGCTAAGGAAGTATTAACTATCCGCGTATTAGGTGGAACAAAAAGACGATACGCATCAGTTGGAGATAAAATAGTTGTGTCAGTAAAAGATGCCACTCCAAATGGTAGTATAAAAAAAGGTGCTGTTTCTACAGCAGTTGTTGTACGTACAGCTAAGGAGGTAAGAAGACCAGATGGTTCTTACATAAGATTTGACGATAACGCTTGCGTACTTTTAAATCCTCAAGGGGATATGAGAGGAACTCGTGTTTTTGGACCTGTAGCAAGAGAACTTCGTGATAAACAATTCATGAAAATTGTATCATTAGCACCAGAAGTGCTTTAATTGATAAATAAGATGACAAAGCTTAAAATAAAATCGGGAGATACAGTAAAAGTTATTGCTGGTGATCATAAAGGATCAGAAGGAAAAGTACTTTCAGTATTGAAAGATAAGAACAGAGCCATCATTGAAGGTGTAAATATGGTTAAGAAACATACTAAGCCGAGTGCACAAAGCCCTCAAGGTGGAATTGTAGAAAAAGAAGCATCACTTCATATATCTAATCTATCATTGTTAACCTCAAAAGGAGAAGCAACTAGAGTTGGATACAGAAAAGATGGTGATAATAAAGTAAGATTTTCAAAAAAATCTAATGAAGTAATTTAATATGGCTTACGTTGCAAGATTAAAACAAGAGTATAAGGACAAAGTTGTTTCTGCTCTTACCGAAGAATTTGGATATAAAAATGTAATGCAGGTACCTAAACTTCAAAAGATAGTAATATCTAAAGGTGTTGGTGCTGCTGTTGCGGATAAGAAATTAATCGACCACGCAGTAGAAGAACTTGCTAAAATATCTGGTCAGAAAGCTATATCTACGCTTTCAAAGAAAGATGTTGCATCTTTTAAGTTACGTAAGGGTATGCCAATTGGTGCCAAAGTAACATTAAGAGGTGAGCAAATGTATGAGTTCTTAGATCGTTTAGTAACTTCTGCTTTACCAAGAGTAAGAGATTTTAATGGTATCAAAGCTACTGGTTTTGATGGACGTGGAAATTACAGTTTAGGTATTGTAGAACAAATTATCTTCCCAGAAATTGATATTGATAAAATCAATAAAATATCTGGTATGGATATTACATTTGTTACTTCCGCTGATACAGATAAGGAAGCAAAATCTTTATTAACAGAACTAGGATTACCTTTTAAAAAGAATTAATTATGGCTAAAGAATCAATGAAAGCCCGTGAGGTTAAGCGTTCTAAAACGGTAGCTAAGTATGCAGAAAAGCGCAAAGCTTTAAAAGAAGCTGGTGACTATGAGGCATTACAAAAATTACCAAAAAACGCATCACCAATACGTCAACACAACAGATGTAAACTAACAGGAAGACCAAAGGGTTACATGAGACAGTTTGGTATTTCTCGAGTAACGTTTAGAGAAATGGCTAACCAAGGTTTAATACCTGGTGTTAGAAAAGCAAGTTGGTAAATTTATAAATTGGTTTCAGGTTTGGCAATAGTGCCGAAAACCGCTACCGCAAATTAGTATATATGTACACAGATCCAATAGCGGATTATTTAACGCGAGTTAGAAACGCAGTTATGGCAAATCACAGAGTGGTTGAAATTCCTGCTTCTAACTTAAAAAAAGAAATAACTAAAATTTTGTTTGATCAAGGCTTTATTTTAAGTTATAAGTTTGATGACTCAAGCGTTCAAGGCACTATTAAAATAGCTTTGAAATACAACAAAGAGACCAAAGAAGGAGTCATTAAGAAAATTCAAAGAATTAGTAAACCAGGTTTACGTAAATATGCATCATCTAGCGAAATGCCAAGAATCTTAAATGGTTTAGGTATAGCGATTGTATCTACCTCTCATGGAGTAATGACAGGTAAACAAGCGCAGAGAGAAAACGTTGGTGGTGAATTATTATGCTACGTACACTAAAAACAGGAAATTATGTCAAGAATAGGTAAAAACCCAATAACAGTTCCTGAAGGTGTAACAGTTGAGTTTAAAAATAACCTAATTACAGTTAAAGGTAAGTTGGGTGAATTAACTCAAGAGTATTCGGAGATTGAAATTAAAATGGAAGATGGCACTATTACACTAGAGCGTTCTTCAGATAAAAAAGATTCAAGAGCAAAACATGGTCTGTATAGAGCTTTAATTGCTAATATGATAGAAGGAGTCTCAAAAGGCTGGACTAAAGAACTAGAAATGGTTGGTGTTGGTTATAGAGCTTCTAATCAAGGACAAAAATTAGATTTAGCAGTTGGATTTTCTCACAATATTATTTTAGATATCGCTCCAGAAGTAAAAGTAGAGACCATATCTGAAAAAGGTAAAAGCCCAATCATAAAATTAACATCTTTTGACAAACAATTGGTAGGACAAGTTGCTGCTAAAATCCGTGGTTTTAGAAGACCAGAGCCTTATAAAGGTAAAGGTATTAAGTTTGTTGGTGAAGAAATTAGAAGAAAAGCAGGTAAATCAGCTTAATAATTAGTTATGGCATTGACAAAAAACGAAAGAAGATTAAGAATTAAAAGCAGAATCCGAAAGGTTGTATCTGGTACTGAAACTAGACCAAGATTAGCTGTTTTTAGAAGTAATAAAGAAATTTATGCTCAGGTTGTAGATGATGTAACTGGTAATACTGTTGCCGCTGCTTCTTCAAGAGATAAAGATATTGCGAGTTCTAAAGGAAATAAAACAGAAGTTGCTGCTTTAGTTGGTAAATCTGTTGCAGAAAAAGCTATCAAAGCTGGAATTGAAACTATTTCTTTTGATAGAGGTGGATATTTATATCATGGAAGAGTAAAATCATTAGCCGAAGGAGCTAGAGAAGCAGGACTTAAATTTTAAGACATTATGTATCAAAAATATAAAAACGCAGAATTAGTAAAGCCAGGTGGATTAGAATTGAAAGATCGCTTAGTTGGTGTGCAGCGTGTAACTAAAGTAACAAAAGGTGGTAGAGCATTTGGATTCTCATCTATTGTTGTTGTTGGTGATGAAGCTGGAGTTGTAGGACATGGTTTAGGTAAATCTAAAGATGTTGCAACTGCAATTGCTAAGGCCATAGAAGATGCTAAGAAAAATCTTGTTAGAATTCCTATTATAAAAGGAACGCTACCACATGAACAAAAAGGTAAATTTGGTGGTGCTAGAGTTAATATAATCCCAGCAGCTCCTGGTACAGGAGTTATAGCAGGTGGTGCTGTTAGAATTGTACTTGAAGCAGTAGGTGTACACGATGTATTATCTAAATCTCAAGGCTCATCTAACCCTCATAACGTAGTTAAAGCAACTTTTGATGCTTTATTGCAATTAAGAGATGCAAAATCTGTAGCTAAAGAGCGTGGAATTTCACTTGAAAAAGTATTTAACGGATAATCGATAGGATAAGATGGCAAAGATTAAAGTAAAGAAAGTAAAAAGCGCAATCAATCGTACTAAAAGACAAAAGTTAACTTTGTTAGCTTTGGGTTTAAAAAAGATTGGTCAAGTAGTAGAGCACGATGCCACACCAAATATTATTGGTATGGTTGCGAAAGTAGAACATTTAGTTTCTGTAGAAGAAGCTTAAAAATATAACTGAAAGATGGATTTAAGTAATTTAAAACCTGCAGAAGGATCAGTAAAAAATCAAGGAAAACGTATTGGACGTGGTCAAGGATCTGGTAAAGGTGGTACCGCGACAAGAGGGCACAAAGGTGCAAAATCACGTTCAGGATATTCTAAGAAGTTAGGATTTGAAGGTGGTCAAATGCCATTACAGAAACGTGTTCCTAAATTTGGATTTACTAATATTAATAGAGTTGAGTATCAAGGTGTAAACCTAGATGTAATTCAAAAATTAGTAGATGATAAAAAAATCAATGACACTATTGATTTTGAAACGCTTGTATCTTTAGGACTAGCTGGTAAAAATGAGGTAGTTAAAATTTTAGGGAGAGGTGAGTTAAAAGCTAAATTAACTGTTACTGCTCATAAATTCACTGCTACTGCTAAGGCTGCTATTGAAGCTGCTGGTGGTGAAGCTGTCACTTTATAAGATAAATTAAGATGAAATTAATAGAAACAATTAAAAACGTTTGGAAAATTACCGAGCTTAAAGATAGAATTATTCTTACTTTAGGGTTATTATTAGTATATCGTTTTGGTGCACAGGTAACACTACCTGGTATAGATGCCATGCAACTTTCAGAATTTTCAGGTAATTTTGCAGGTGGTGGTATTGGTGCAATTTTAAATATGTTTACTGGTGGTGCTTTTTCTAAAGCATCTGTATTCGCATTAGGAATAATGCCTTATATATCTGCTTCTATTGTAGTTCAATTAATGGGTATTGCTATACCTTATTTACAAAAACTTCAAAAAGAAGGTGCTAGTGGACAGAAAAAAATTACACAAATAACACGCTGGTTAACTATAGGTATTTGTTTAGTGCAAGCACCAGGTTATTTAGTGAGTTTACCTAGTTTAGGAGTACCTAGTTCAGCGTTTCTTTTAGGTACAGGTGGTTTATTCTATTTTTCTTCTGTTGTTATACTAGTAACTGGTTGTGTTTTTGCAATGTGGTTAGGAGAAAAAATTACGGATAAAGGTATTGGTAATGGTATTTCACTATTAATAATGGTTGGTATTATCGCAACTTTACCTCAGTCATTTATGCAAAATGCCTTATCGAGATTAGAAGGTGGTAATGGTGGTTTTATGATGATTTTAATTGAATTAGTAATTTGGTTCTTAATTATTGTTGCTTCTATATTGCTTGTTATGGCAGTACGCAAAATTGCAGTTCAGTATGCAAGACGAACAGCTTCTGGCGGTTATGAGAAAAATGCTGAAGGATCTAGACAATTTTTACCTTTAAAATTGAATGCTTCGGGTGTAATGCCAATTATATTTGCTCAGGCAATTATGTTTGTACCAAGTTTAATAGGTTCAAATTTATTAAAAGGTTCAAATACTGGGCAATGGATGGAATCTCAATTTTCAGATCCATTCGGCTTATGGTATAATATTGTATTCGCATTGTTAATAATAGTATTTACCTATTTTTACACTGCAATTACAGTCCCTACCAATAAAATGGCAGACGACCTTAAACGCAGTGGAGGCTTTATACCTGGTATTCGACCAGGTTCAGAAACCTCAGAATATTTAGATAAGATAATGTCTCAAATTACATTACCGGGTTCTATTTTCTTAGCAATCATTGCAGTTTTCCCAGCAATTATAGTTCAGCTTATGAGTGTTCAAGGAGGTTGGGCATTATTTTTCGGTGGTACATCTTTACTAATTATGGTTGGTGTTGCTATAGATACGATGCAACAGGTAAACTCTTATTTATTAAATAAGCATTACGATGGGTTGATGAAAACTGGTAAAAATAGAAAAGCGGTTTCGCAATAAGTATATTATGGCAAAGCAATCAGCAATAGAGCAAGACGGAACAATTATTGAAGCATTATCTAATGCGATGTTTCGAGTTGAATTAGAAAATGGGCATATAGTGACTGCACATATTTCTGGCAAAATGCGTATGCATTATATTAAATTATTACCTGGAGATAAAGTGAAATTAGAAATGAGCCCTTATGATTTAACTAAGGCTCGAATAACTTATAGGTATTAATTGAAAAATTAAGTGATTAAATTAGTTAACGATTAAGTTTATAATTTTTAATTAGCTAATCTTTTTCAATATTTAAATAAAAACAATGAAAGTAAGAGCATCAGTAAAGAAAAGAAGCGCAGACTGTAAATTAGTGCGTAGAAAAGGAAGACTTTACGTTATTAACAAAAAGAATCCTAGATTTAAACAAAGACAAGGATAATAAGTCATTAGTAAATAGTCGTTAGATGAATCTGTTTGAAATAGAAATGTTTAGGATTCTAACAGCTAATAACTAATCTCAATTACAAATTGAGAAAAAAAACTAAAAATTTATGGCAAGAATTGCAGGTGTAGACATACCAAAACAAAAAAGAGGTGTTATCTCTTTAACTTATATCTATGGAATAGGTAGAACTAGAGCAGAACAAATTTTAGCTACTGCTAAAGTAGATGAAAACACAAAAGTACAAGATTGGACTGATGAAGAAATTGGTGCTATCCGTGAAACTGTTGGTACTTTTAAAATCGAAGGTGAATTACGTTCTGAAATCCAATTAAACATTAAACGATTAATGGATATTGGGTGTTATAGAGGTATTCGACATAGAGTAGGTTTACCACTTAGAGGTCAGCGTACAAAGAATAACTCTCGAACTAGAAAAGGTAGAAGAAAAACTGTTGCTAACAAGAAAAAAGTAACTAAATAATAATTAAGACATTAGTCATTAGTAATGAGACGTTAGATGAATCTGTCTGAAATGTAAAAGTCTAGGATTCTAACAACTAAATGCTAACAACTAGAAACTAAAAAATATGGCAAAGTCAAGTACAAAAAAACGTAAAGTAATTGTTGATGCAATTGGTGAAGCTCACATAACGGCTTCTTTTAATAACATCATTGTTTCTTTAACAAATAAAAAAGGTGACGTTATTTCTTGGTCATCAGCTGGTAAAATGGGATTTAGAGGTTCTAAAAAGAACACCCCTTATGCAGCACAATTAGCCGCAGAAGATGCAGCTGCAGTTGCAAAAGAAGCTGGATTAAAGAAAGTAAAAGCCTATGTTAAAGGTCCTGGTAACGGAAGAGAATCTGCTATAAGATCTTTGCATAACGCTGGTATTGAGGTATCAGAAATTATTGATGTAACTCCATTACCACATAATGGATGTCGTCCACCTAAAAGACGTAGAGTTTAAGTTCTGCTGAGCTTGTTTCTGTAGCTCATCATGTTTCAGATTCAGAAAACTTAAATACATATAGATTTGCTAAATAAACTAATATCATTCTTAGTATTGATATTAGTTTATTTTGTGTAAATTTGCAAACTGAAAAATTCGAATAGAATTTATAATAAATCAAGTATCACCGAGAGGTTACATTGTAGAAGGATAAGCTTAAGACCTTAATTTTACAACACTCTCATAACAAATTTAAAATGGCAAGATATACTGGTCCTAAAACAAAAATAGCTCGTAAATTTGGACAAGCTATATTCGGAGATGATAAAGCCTTCGAAAAAAGAAATTACCCACCAGGTCAACATGGTAACGCTAAAAGACGTGGAAAAAAATCTGAATATGCTATCCAATTAATGGAAAAACAAAAAGCTAAATACACTTACGGTGTTTTAGAAAAGCAATTTAGAAACATGTTTAAAAGAGCAACTGCTGCAAAAGGGATTACAGGTGAAGTTTTACTTCAATTATGTGAATCTCGTTTAGACAACGTTGTTTTTAGAATGGGTGTTGCACCTACTCGTAGCGCAGCAAGGCAATTAGTTTCTCACAGACATATTACTGTGAATGGTCAAAAGGTAAATGTACCTTCATACCAATTAAAAGCTGGTGATGTTGTAGGTGTTAGAGAAAAATCTAAGTCCTTAGAAACTATTCAAAATTCATTATCTAACGCTAGTAATGTTTACGAATGGATAACTTGGAATACAGGCTCAATGGAAGGAACTTATGTTTCTGTACCTGCTAGAATTCAAATCCCAGAGCAAATCAATGAACAATTTATCGTTGAACTTTACTCTAAATAATAATTAAATATATTGGTAATTAGCCAAAGGATTTATTTGTGGTCTTCAAACTTATAAATCGCGCAACTATCTATCAATTAAAACGAAGACAATTATGGCAATATTAAATTTTCAAAAACCAGATAAAGTAATCATGATTGATTCTACTGATTTTGAAGGTAAATTTGAATTTAGACCTTTAGAACCAGGCTATGGATTAACAGTTGGTAATGCTTTAAGAAGAGTGTTATTATCATCTTTAGAAGGTTTTGCAATCACTTCAGTTAGAATAGAAGGAGTAGAACATGAGTTTTCTACAATATCTGGTGTAGTTGAAGATGTAACAGAAATGATTTTAAACCTAAAGCAGGTTAACTTCAAACGTCAAATAGAAGATATCGATAACGAAACCGTTACTGTTTCTATATCAGGACAAGAGCAACTAACTGCTGGTGATTTTCAAAAATATATTTCTGGATTTCAAGTTTTAAATACAGATTTAGTTATATGTAACTTAGATCCTAAAGTAAGTATTACTATGGAGCTTACTATCGAAAAAGGTAGAGGTTACGTACCAGCTGAAGAAAATAAAAAAGCATCTGCACCAATCGGTACTATCTTTACAGATTCTATTTATACTCCAATAAAAAATGTGAAGTATGCGATAGAAAATTATCGAGTTGAACAAAAAACGGATTACGAAAAATTAGTTTTTGAAATACGAACTGATGGATCAATAAACCCAAAAGATGCACTAACAGAAGCTGCTAAAATATTAATTCACCACTTCATGTTATTCTCTGATGAGCGTATCACTTTAGAAGCTGATGAAATTGCACAGACCGAAACTTATGACGAAGAATCACTTCACATGAGACAACTATTAAAAACTAAATTAGTTGATATGGATCTTTCTGTACGTGCGCTAAACTGTTTAAAAGCAGCAGAAGTTGATACTTTAGGAGACTTAGTATCATTTAAGAAAAATGATTTAATGAAATTTAGAAATTTTGGTAAAAAATCTTTAACTGAGCTAGAAGAGCTTGTAAACGTTAAAGGCCTTAATTTTGGAATGGATTTAGCAAAGTATAAATTAGATAAAGATTAACGATTTATGATATAAGATTTACGAACAACGATTTTAAAATCAGAGTTTAACAATCTTAAATCAAAAATCTTCAATCGTAAATTAATATAAACCATCATATTTTGCTCTCTCTTCTTAAAAAAAAAAGAGATTTGGTAGCAAGATGATAATTTTAAAGTCATGAGACACGGAAAAAAATTCAATCACCTAGGAAGACAAACAGCACACAGAAAAGCGATGTTAGCTAATATGGCATGTTCTTTAATTGAGCACAAACGTATTAACACAACAGTTGCCAAAGCAAAAGCCTTAAAGCAGTTTGTAGAGCCAATGATTACAAAATCAAAGACCGACACAACTCACAACAGACGTATTGTTATGGCAAAGCTAAGACAAAAGGATGTTGTTTCAGAATTGTTTAGAGATGTAGCACCAAAAATCGGTGATCGTCCAGGAGGTTACACACGTATCATCAAATTAGGAAACAGATTAGGTGATAATGCTGATATGGCAATGATAGAGTTAGTAGATTACAACGAAATCTATACTGCTGGCAAGGCCGAGAAGAAAACAACTCGTAGAAGTAGAAGAGGTGGCAATAAAGCTGCAGCTGCACCAGTTGTTGAAACAGAAGCTACAAACGAGGAAGAATAAAAAATGCTGCTAAAGATGCGATTTGGGTTTGAATTTATTTTAAGCAAAAATTTAAATATTTTTTTAGCATTTTATAACTCTCATTCATTGAGATTTACTCGCATTGATTAATATAAAGGATAAGCTGTTTCAGTTTATCCTTTTTTTTTGAAATTAAAAAAAAACAAGAATAATATCTTGGGCGTTACACAATTAGTTTTTTTATAAAACTAATTGCGTCAGGCTTTTCGCTATATCTTTTTTGCTTTTAATGGCAAAAAAGGATGTCGCTACAATCCTTAACGCAAAACAGACCTTACACGTTATAAAAATCTGTGAAGTCTAATACCAAAAAGGATTTAAAATGCACTATTACTAATTTTAATTATATGTTGTTTTAATGGAATAGAATAGTAGAGCATAGACTTAGTTTCGGTTTCAATTTTATATTAAACTTTGAGCCAAATAGAAACGAATTATAAGGCTTATTTTAAATGCTAATTGGTATAACAACTAAACAACAAACACCTTAACGACTCAACAACAAATGAAATACAAGCAAAGAAAAAAAGCACTTATTTTATTAGCAGATGGTACAATTTTTTATGGCAAATCTATAGGTAAAGAAGGTTCTGCATTTGGTGAAGTGTGTTTTAATACTGGTACAACTGGTTATCAAGAAATATTTACAGATCCCTCTTATTATGGCCAGTTAATGGTTACAACAAATGCACATATTGGCAATTATGGCACTAAAGAAGATGAAGTAGAATCAGATTCAGTAAAAATTGCAGGTTTAATATGTAAAAATTTTAGTTTTAATTATTCTAGGCCAGCTGCCGATGCCTCTTTAGAGCATTTTTTTGAAAAACATAACACCTTAGCCATTACAGATGTAGATACAAGAGCTTTGGTAAGTTATATTAGAGACAATGGCGCCATGAATGCCGTAATATCTACCGACGTTGACAATATTGAGGGTTTAAAAAAACAATTAGCCGATACACCCTCAATGCAAGGTTTAGAATTAGCCTCTCAAGTATCAACAAAAGTCCCTTATTATTATGGAGATGAAAATGCAACCTATAAAATTGCAGCCTTAGACATAGGTATTAAAAAAAATATTTTAAGAAACCTAGCAGAGCGCGATGCCTATATTAAAGTATTTCCATACAATTCAAAATTTGAAGATTTAGAAGCTTTTAATCCAGATGGTTATTTCTTGTCTAATGGCCCAGGCGATCCAGAACCTTTGCTAGAAGCACAAGCAGTTGCAAAGGCTATTTTGGCAAAAAACAAACCTTTATTTGGTATTTGTTTAGGGCACCAAGTTATAGCGTTAGCAAACGGTATTTCAACCTATAAAATGCACAATGGACATAGGGGTATTAATCATCCTGTAAAAAATTTAATTACTGGTAAAGGAGAAATTACGTCTCAAAATCATGGTTTTGCTATAAATAGAGATGAAACTGAAGCCCATGCTCATGTAGAAATTACACACGTACATCTCAATGATAATACGGTTGCAGGTATTAAGTTAAAAAATAAAAACTGCTTTTCAGTACAGTATCACCCAGAAGCAAGTCCAGGGCCAAATGATTCTTTGTATTTGTTTGATCAGTTTATTGAAAATATAAAAAAAGGGTAATAAAAAAAGGGCATAAAATTTAATTTTATGCCCTCTTTTTTTAGTCGATTACATTTATCCTTAATCCATCACTATGGCTACTAAACTCTGGCGCATACATGCTTTGTATGGTGCTAATGCCATTACTCATATTGCCAGCATTGTTTACCCGTAAATCGTATTCAAAAACAAAAACACCTTTTGGTAAATAATCTATAAAGAAATTGGTGGCAGCATCTTTTGTACTTTCGTAATAGCCCAAACCATCTTGCCATTTGTATTTTGATATTACATTAATAGGCTCAAAACCAGCGGCACGCATATCTTTAAGATGAACAAATTCCATAGAACGGTCTGTGCGTAGTTCTATTCTAATTCTTACTAAATCACCAACTTTTAATTTAGTCTTAGAAGTGATTTCAGAGATTTCTTCGCCTTTGTCTGTATTGGTTTTTAGGAAGAGTTTTTTGCTTAATTTTAATGGGGTTTTTGCTGATGCAATTTTATCTAAATCTTCAAAATATTGCCAATAAATACCTCCAAAACCTTGAGATTTTGATTTGTTATTTATTTCAATCTTTGCTTTTTTTCGATCTATTTCATTTTCTAATAACTCAATGTTTTGATAACCAATATTGAGTTGGCTATTAGTGCTATCTTCATATTTTATTCCTCCAATTTTAATCTCAGTATTTTCTTTTACTGTTAACCAATCACTTCCGCTTAGCATAAGTGCGTAAATGGCTTCTGTGGTTGCTTTAGTGGTTTTCCAGCTATTGGTTTGCTTGTTGCTGAGTAACCATTTTTTTAGAAGGTCTAAAGTTTTAGTATCATTTTCAATGTCCGCAAAGGCTTCAATAAGTAAGGCTTGGGTTTCAATAGGTGCTTTGTACCAGTAAGTGCCTAATTCATTTTCTTTCCAATACATACCACGTTCAGCATCAATAATACTACTTTGGTGTAATGCCTTTATTATTTTTTTTGCTGTTTTTTCTCTATTAAATCTATTAAAAATTAAGGCAATCATTCCTTTTTCATATAATGATTTTGTTACCCATTCAGATTCTAGTTGTGATAAATAGTTATTTATTATTTTGTAATGCGTTTCTTTGATAGTAACCTCATTTAAATAAAAACTTCTGGCATATAAATAATGAATATGGTTTCTTTTAATTTGAAGTTTTGTATTTGTATTAAACGTTGTGTTTTTTGCAAATTCATTATCTAAATAATTTAACGCTTTTTTCATCATATTATCAAGTCTATACTGATTTTTAGAAGTAACACCAAGCTGTTTTAAATGCCCATAAGAAGCAACAATATGCCTAGTAATAAAATTATTTGCAGCACCTTGAGCACTAAACCATGAGAATGCACCATTGGCTAACTGTAATTCGTTGAGTTTGTTAATGGTATTTAGCTCTTGGGTTTTTAGTTTGTCTTTGTTAAATAGTAAGCTCAGTTTATAGTTTTGCTTGTTTTTATTAGACCACGGATTTACTGTTGAATCTGATAACTTAGTAGTAGTTGAAGAAATTCCACTTATATACGTTTTTATTTTAGGGTTAGTATTTAAAATGTGATTACCTAAAGCATTGGCATAATATTTAGAAAACGTTTGTTCTGCACAATCGTAAGGAAATTCCATAAGATACGGCAAGGCATTAAACGCAAACCAAATAGGGTTGGCAGAAAACTCTACAGTTAAACTTTTGTTGGTTAATGTATTTGATGAGTTTTCTGAAAGTTTTTTAAGTTGAAACGCTTTTTTTGAGTTTGAATTTACCATAACTGGAAGCGTCTCAGTAACTAATATTTTCTTTTTAAGTACGTCTAAAATTCCTTCTTCTCCATCTGAAAAATTGCCAGATACTGCTAAAATTTTATACCTAACTTTATTAACACCTTCTGGAATTACAACAGACCAACTTACCGTTTCTGTTTCATTATTTTTTAGTTGAAAGATTTTATTAGTATTAATTGCTAACGCTACATTTGTTTCTGCATTAAATAACTGTAAATAAGCATTGCCAGTAATTTCTTTATTATTAGATAAGTTTGAAATTTTAGATACTAAAGTAATTGTATCACTCTCTCTTAAAAAGCGAGGGAAGTTAGGTACAACTACCAATGCTTTTTGAGTTAAGGTATTCAATTTTAAATAACCATTCTGCATGTTTTTGGTATGTGCAAACAGTTGAAGTTTCCAACGGGTTAATGCTTGTGGTCCGTTATATGAAAATGTTAATTTATCAGTATTATTTGTTGTTAAATGTGGAAAGAAAAATGCAGTTTCTTTTAAATCTTTACGTGTTTCTATAGCAATGGTTTCTTCTTTTGTAATTGTTGTTATAATGGTTTTACCATTTTTATCTGTTGTTTCTGTGCCATATTTTGTGGTAATAAGTACAACACCATTACTGCCTCTAGACCCATAAATTGAAGTTGAAGCCGCATTTTTTAGAACATTTACTGAGCCAATTAATGTAGCGTCTAAGTTTGCAAAAGTTGTTTTATCTACAGGGATTCCATCTACTACAAAAAGTGGTGCTTTGTTTCCATTAATAGAACTTACTCCTCTAATTCTAATCTTAGCAGTATTGCCAGGTTGCCCACTACCTGAACTAATATTTAATCCACTTACTTGTCCTTGCAATATTTGAGAGAAACTTGAATAAGGGATTTTTTTTAACAACTTGCTTAGATGATTTTCGAAATCAGTTTTTGTTTTGTAATTAACTGTATAGCTAGTTATGGATGCGGATTTTTTAGATACACCGTAACCCATTACTACGACTTCTTCTAAAGCAGACGAATCCTCAACTACCATTACATTTATAAAATTACTAGTGTTATACGTAATTTCTTGATTCTTAAAGCCAATGTAGCTAAATACTAAAGTTTCTCCTTTATTTACGTTTATAGAATAAAAACCATCAAAATCGGTTTGTGTACCTCTGTTTGTACCTTTAATTATAACATTTGCACCTGGAAGTGGTAAGCCATCTGCTGCTGTGGTTATTATGCCAGAAACATTTCCTAATTGCAAACGTTTAGTATCTATTCTATCTTTTAAAACCTTTAAGTATTTTTTATTAGCATACGTATTTGTAAAGCTTAAACCAAAATAATTTAGTTTTAAATAGTTGCGTTTTATAGTATTGTAATAATATGGTGTTGTATAATTTTTTGATGTTTCATTGTAATAAGAGGTAATTTTATTAATATTTGGTGAAGAATACCAGTTTGCTTTATCCTTTATTAATTCCCAATCTAACGGGTAATCATGTTCGTAAATATCATCATTGTTTTTAAAAAAATCATCTAAAGACTCATCGTACATAGAGGCTAAGACTTCTACATTTTTGTCTAAATTTTTAATTTTAAAAGTCCAAGTTTCTTCTTTGTCGGGTTCAATTTTGTTTCTAAAATTAATAACCTCAATATCAAAAGTATTATCTTGTTTTGTTAATTGAATATCAAAAGAATCTTCTTTAAAATGATTTTCTTTGTTTGCATATAAAGAAAAATTTAATTCACCTGTTAGATATTTAGAAATAGGAATTTTAACAATTGTATCTGTATTTACTTTTACAATAGTATTATAAATGGCTTTATCTTTTGAAAATCCTTTTAATTTTACAAACGTGTTTTTTAAAGCTGATGTTAATTTTAGTTTTATATAACCATCTTGTTTATAATCTAAATTCTCTATGTTGAAATCAAAAATTGAATTTATACGTTTATTGCCTAAGGCTTTATTGTAATAATTGAAATTTCTAGTAATAGAAACGGTGTCGTTTATACTAGAGTAAGCTTTGATTACAGCACTGTAATCGCCGTTTTTGAAATTTTTAGTCTCTAGGTCTAATTCTAAAGCATCGTTAATTTCAAACTTAGATTCAAAAACCAATTCCTTTTTAATGGCTTTGTTAAGTTGATATTCTAAATTTGGAAAGTGCTTTTTAAATGTGGTTTTTGGTATGTTTTGATATTCTGGCATTGCCCAATCTCTTGCAAATAGTGCAGCGTTTGTATTTTGGTTTTTGTAAATTTTAATTGTGCCTTTAGATGCTATAAAGCCATCATTTAAGTTTTTTGCCTTGAGTTTAAGCGTGTGTGTTTGTTTTGGTGTTACATGGTTTGGTAATTCTGCAATTAATTTTAAATTATAATTACCAATAACTACCTCTTTTTTGCCACTACGAGTTTCACCATTAGTGTCGGTAATATCTACACTAATTGTAAAATATTTGGTTGTTTTTTTAGGGAGTTGGTCTAAACTTTTTTTAGTTAAAAACACCACACTAAAATGGCCATTAACATCTGTTTTGGTTTGATTTACAATGGTCTGATCGCCATGAGATTCTATTATATAATTTACTTTTGCATTAGAAATATTGGTGTTAAAAAACGATTTGGCTTGTCCATTTATAAAAACGGAATCTCCTAAAATGTAATTTGCTGTAATAGGATTAAATTTTACATCAAAACGAGGTCGTTTGTAGTCTTCTACAAAAAACTCTACTTCGGTATAATCAAAATCATCAACATTATCCCAAAACGGATGTTCGTCTTCTTCATAGTAATAATCTTCATCCATTTCAATAGAAAATTCGCCAGTTAATACGTCTTTTGGTAATTGATAAGAACCACTAATAGTACCAAATTCATTTGTTTTTAGCCTAAATTCTTTTAATTCGTTTCCATTTGCATCTGTAATAATAATAGAACAAAAAGTATTTTCTACAACACTCCGCTTTTCGTTTTTATTTTGGTACAAATAGCCTTTAAAATTTATGGCTTGGCCTGGTCTGTATATTTTACGATCTAGGATTAGTTTCGTATATGCCGTCCAATTAGTATTATCATTACCGTTTTTATATAGACGTTTTAAGTTTATATAATCTATTGCTAATGTGTCGTTTTTGTGAATTAAATATCCATTTATAGACCCAATACGTTTTTCTATTTTGTTAAAGGTAACTCGTCCATTTTTATTTGTTGTTTTATTAATTTTATAGTTACTACCTGTTTCTGACAGCTCTAATTTTACGTTTTTTATAGGTCTACCAATTGTTCTGTGGCTAACTTCAAATATGTTATTATTAAAGTTGTAAGTATGTAAGATTTGCAAATTGCTTCGTGTTGTTGTTTGGTAGGCGATGTCTAAACCTTCAACAAAACTTTTATGATGTGAGACTACAATTATGTAATTACCTAAATCTAATTTTGGCAGTAATATCTCTGTAGAATGTTCGTGTAAATCATTACCAAAACCTAGTGGATATGTTTTTTTTAATAACGGAATTTTGGTTATGTAAAGCCTTTTAATAAGTGAATCTTTTTTTCTGTAATCTAAATTGTTGAACGTGTTAAATGGAATTTTATAGATGTTTACATATAGTGTATCTATATTTGTGTAAGTTACTTTTGCTAACGCAGGTTTGTGTGGTAAATCAATGTTTTTAGTTTCAAAATGTAGCAGTTTGCTATTTATGGTTTTCAATAATAAATGTGCTTTTATTGCAGCCTCAGAGTTTGGGTGTTTTTCTAATATTGTGTTACAAAGTAAGCTTGCTTTTTTTTTGTAAGCATTTTTGCCTTTACTTGCTATAAAATTGTCGTTTGTTGTTGTATAGTAAAATTCGGCTAAATAAAATTGTAATACAGTTATAGCTTCTTCGTCTTTATATTCAGTTATAATAGACGTAATGGCGTTGGTAAAAAAATCAACATTGTCTTTAGTGTATTGAAAATTGTAATTTGTGTTTTTTATGTATTCAAATCTCGTTTTTATAGCATCAAACAGTTTGTAATAGGCTTTGTTTTTTAAGTATAATTTTTCTAATTCTTGATGTATTTTTAAAGCATTTACATTAGAGATTAAAATGTCTGTTTTAAAGTTGAAAGCCGTAAAATCTTTTGGTTTAGAAAAAAGTATTGAATCTGAGTAGGCTTCAAAAAAATTAACGTTTATTGGGTTATGCCATTTGTAATAATTTAGGGCATTGTGCATTAAGTAATCATATAAAGTGCTTCTGTATTTTAAGGCATTGGCATTGCCAATTAGAATTTGCAAATACGCTTTTAGTGCTTCATTTTGAAGTTTTTCTTTATCACGTAATGAATTTTGAAGGTGTTTATGTATTTCATTTTCAAAATCTTGTTTAGACCAAGTTTCAATGTCGTTATACTTTGAGCTAGTTCTTGGTCTTTTATTAATTTGGGTACTGTTGTTTTTGTACAATTCAATTAAAAAATTTGCATAGATATTTTCTAATAAGGCATTTGTAGGGAATGAATTTTCTGCAATCTCTTTTTCAATTGATGAAATAAAAAGCGAAGTTGTATTTTCTTTTAAAACCTGATTAAATTTAGACGTGTAAATAAAACTCTTAATAACCTGTTGAGAATTGTTTTTTTTCTTCGCTTTTTTATAAATTTTATCTACTAAATTTTGAGCAGATTTTAGTTCTCCATTAAGTTCTAATGTTTCAACTTTATACCAAAACTTATCAAAATTTTGAGCGTTCAAAGTAATTGATAGTAGTACAAAGAGGGTAATAAAAAGGTGTTTTGTTTTCATGGTGGTTGGTTTAATACTATAAAAGGACAACTAATTCTATACTTTTACTAGACAGAATTAGTTATCCTTATGTTTTTGTTGGTAAACAAGTAATATCAGTTAGTCAACCACAACCCTAACACCATCACTATGGCTACTAAACTCTGGCGCATACATGCTTTGTATGGTGCTAATACCATTACTCATATTGCCAGCATTGTTTACCCGTAAATCGTATTCAAAAACAAAAACACCTTTTGGTAAATAATCTATAAAGAAATTGGTGGCAGCATCTTTTGTACTTTCGTAATAGCCCAAACCATCTTGCCATTTGTATTTTGATATTACATTAATAGGCTCAAAACCAGCGGCACGCATATCTTTAAGATGAACAAATTCCATAGAACGGTCTGTGCGTAGTTCTATTCTAATTCTTACTAAATCACCAACTTTTAATTTAGTCTTAGAAGTGATTTCAGAGATTTCTTCGCCTTTGTCTGTATTGGTTTTTAGGAAGAGTTTTTTGCTTAATTTTAATGGGGTTTTTGCGGGTGCAATTTTATCTAAATTTTCAAAATATTGCCAATACATTGCGCCCCAAGCAATACCTTTACCTTTTTTTGCAATGGTAACATTAGCTTGGTTGGGTTTAATTTCAGATCCATTCCAAGACGTTTTATAATAACCCGTACCAGCTTCAAGCTTTACGTTTTCTAATGTTTTAGGAGAAATGACTTCGTTGCCAACCTTTACATCGACCATTTTAGTAGCATCTAACCATTTGTCACCTTGTAATAATAAGGCATATACGGCTTCGGTTGTTGCTTTTGTGGTTTTCCATTGGTTGGTTTGCTTGTTTTTTAGCAGCCAAATTTTCAAATTATCTAGGGTTTCTATATTTTTTGCTTCGTTCTGAATGGTCTTACCAACTTCAGAAAACGCTTCAATCAACAACGCTTGTGTTTCAATTGGGGCTTGGTGCCAGTTCCAAGAATTGGTGTTAGCTTTCCAGTACATGCCTAATTCATCTGTCGTAATACTAGTTTCTTTTAACGATTTTAAAATTTTACTTGCAGTTTTTGCATCACCCATTCTGTACATGGTTAAAGTCATTAAACCTTTAGCATATAACGAATGTTTTAACCAATAATTTTTAATTTGATTTTGGTAATAATCCATAATTGTTTTAACTTCTTTTGAAGCTGCGATTTCAGGATAAAAACTACGCATATATAGATAGTGTAATTGGGTATATGATAGATGGTCTTTAGTTAAATCTACTTTGTTATTATACCTTTTTAGGTCTTTATATGCTTTTACAAATTGAGCATCTAAAAAACGCAAAGCATTTTTAATTAGAGACATATCTATTTTACTCGATGTAACATTCAATTGTTTAAGATGTCCAAAACCAGCAATAATATGTTGTGTAATGTAACGGTTTTCGCGTCCGCCATTAAACCAAGCCCAAGCACCATTTTGCATCTGATTTTGCTTTAATTTGCGTTGTGCAGATTGTAATTCATTAGTCATTTTATTTAAATCGAAAAGTAAACCAATACGTTTTTTCTGTTCCGTTTCAGATTGTGCATCACGCAGCCAAGGTGTTTCTTCAATTAATATTGACTTTAGTTCTTGGTTTTTTTCCAAGTTACTTAAAAGTGCATCTGTAGATTTCCATTGGTTAAAAACAGCTTCAATTTTAGGGTTAGATGTTACAATGTGTTGCGCCAAAGCGTTAGCGTAATACCGCGAAAATGTTTGCTCATTACATTGGTATGGATATTCCATTAAATAGGGTAGAGCTTGCACAGCGTACCATGCGGGATTTGAGGTTATCTCTAACGTTAATTTATGATTGCTGAGCGTAGTTGATGAGTTGTTTTTTAACTTATCTAAAGTAAACGTTTTTGTTTGGTTAGATTTCACCCACATTGGTAAGGTTTCCGTGACTAACATTCTGTTACTTAAAACAGGCAGCGCATTTTGCTCTCCATCACTAAAATTACCTGCTTTTGCTTTAATTGTAAATTGTACAGCCTGTATGCCTTTAGGAATAGCTAAACTCCAAGTAATTTGTGTGTTGCCTTCTGAATTAACAGTAAATTCTTTTATACTTTTTTCTTTAATACCGATATGATTTAAATCTGATATTAAAAGTTTTTGAGATATATCTTTACCTGTAATAGGGTCGGTTAACACTAATTGAGCAATACCAGATAATTCTTTTTTTGTAAGATTTGCAATTTTGGTACTAATACTAATTTGATCTCCTTCTCGTAAAAAACGCGGTACATTTGGTATTACCATTAACTCTTTTTGGGTTACAGTTTGTAACTGTGTTACGGCACTTTCTAAGGTTTTGGTATGTGCTAATAATTGCAGTTTCCATTTGGTTAAGGCTTCGGGTGTTTTAAAGTTGAAACTTACATTACCTTCTGTATCGGTTTGTAACTGTGGAAAAAAGAATGCAGTTTCGTTAAGGTTTTTTCTAATTTGAATAGAGTTTGTATTTATAGGTTTATCTTTTTTAGTTTTGGTATCATTATAATCATTATCAGAATTTTTTACTTTCCATTTATCATCAACTCCTACGGCGTCAAATGCTACACTTAATTTTGATTTCATAGGTGTATTTGCGACTTCTTCCATCTCAATAGATTCATCCATAACCATCATAGCTTCGGGTGTAGCCATAGATTTCATCTCATAATCTCTTCTAAAATAATGGGTGTTTCCAAAATAAAACCCAAACCAATTTAGTCGGTCATAATTTTGATAGGGATAACTCCCTATAGTTTTAAAACGATTAAACAGTCTAAAGTTTGAAGTTCCAAAACTTTGTCTTGCCTTTTTACTTACACTTCCATAATACACAGCAAATTGTATTGGGTTAAATCTCCAGTTATGAGGTTTAAATTCATCTAAAGACGCATCGTACATACTTGCTAATAATTCTGCCGAAACCTTATCTCCTTTTGGGCCTTTTATTTTAAAACTCCATGTTTCATCTTGTCCTGGTTGTAGCTTATCTCTAAAGGTTGTGGTTTCAATTTTTAGGTCGGTTTTAGGATAGGGCACATTAATTTTAAAACTTTTTGAAGTGTAACTATTAAATGCTGCAAAGCTGCAATGCACAACAAAACCACCTAAATCACTTTTTAATACAGGGATTGTTAGCGTTTTTTTAGAATTATTAAGCGTAATTAAGTGTGTAGAACTGATTTTGTTATCTTTTTCAATATCAACAGTTACAGTTATGTTTTTGGCAGCAGAACCTAGGGTTAATATAGCACTATTACCAGATGTGTAAGAGGTTTTATCTAATTGTGCTTCAAATAATTGTGAGTCTGCAACTGTTTTATCATTGGCACTAAATAACGATGTATAGATGTCATCTTTTACAATTTGCCCATATTTATCTTCACTTTCTACTACGATACTATACTTTCCAGAATCCCAATTTTTTATTTTTTTTAGCCTGATGATGGACTCTTTTTCAGTATCAAAATTAGTTTTAAAAACTTCTTTTCCTTTTTGCCAGTTCGTTACTATGGCTTCGTCTTTATAAACATCGTGAGGAAAAAGTGTTTTAAATTGGGTTTTTGATAAGACTTGATAATCGGGTGCTTGCCAAGGTCTTGGTCTTAAAACGGTATTTGGAGCAGTGAGTTTGTATATTTTTAATGTGCCTTTTGCTGGTGCAAACTCACCATTTAGGTTTTGAGAATTTAAAGTTAATTCTATTTCTTTCTTAGTTTTATCTATGAGTTGTGGAGCTATAATATTTATCGTCATAGCGTGGTAACCCACATTTACAGTTGTAGTTGCTGTACGAGTTTCTCCATTAATATCCGTAATATCTGCGGTAATTTGGTAGTTAAAGATAGGCAGGTTTTCTTTTAAAACACTTTCATCTGGTAGCGCTTTAAACGTAATTTCAAACGCGCCTTTTGCATTCGTTTTACCTTCTCCAATCGCAATTTCTTGTGGTTCGGTATTATAATAGGGCGGTCTCCAATAATACCAATTGGGGTATTGTACATTACGTTTTACACGATATACTACTTTTGCATCTGTAATGTTACTGCCAGCAAAGGCAATAGCTTTACCTGTTAAAGTAATGCTATCGTTAACTTTAAAGGTTTGTGTTATAGGTTGAAACTCGGGTTTAAATTTTGGACGCTTGTAGGCTTCAACTGAAAAATAAGTTGAAGATTTACCAGCACTATTAGACGTTGTTTTTATATAATATTGACCCGTCAAACCTCCATTTGGCAAAATAAATTCACCCGAAAACGACCCAAACGCATTAGTTATAAATTTTTGCTGGCTCAGTTTTTCTCCATTCACATTGTGTAGTGTTGCAGTAATGCTTTCTTCAGCAAGTACAGAAGCTGTATTCGCTTTTGTTTGCGTAATTATGCCTTTAAAAAATAGCGTTTGCCCAGGTCTATAAATACTTCTGTCGGTAAATATAAAGGTGTTGTATTGTTTGTCGTTGTTGGTGCTTTGGTTATATGAGTTTCTAATATAATACGTGCCAAAATATGCCGTATCATCCTTAAAAGTTGCTTTTACTTCAACATTTTGGTAGTAATTATTATCTTTTTTAAATTGAAATTTACCATAAGTATCTGTTGTAAAATTTTTAGACCAACGTTGCTGATGGCCATTTTGTGAATACCATAATTGCACTTTAGCATCAATAATCGGTTTACCATTAGTTCTATTTATTAATTGATAGATTGAAGCATTATTTTCGGTGCTTTCTATTAAAGCCAAATCGGTAACTTGTATATGTGTTGCTGCAAACACGTTGGTTTTAGAGTTTGTGTTTGCTTTAATGAGATACAAACCGTTGGCTAAGTTGGGCAATATTATTTCTGTACTATGGTTTTGATAATCGCCTTCGGTTTTTAATGTGCTAGAAAATGTTTCTGTTGGTTGTAAGTTTTTAAAAAAACGTAGTTTTTCGGAAGTGTTGTAATACCGATTATAAGTGTTTAGCTGCTCTTTATTTATTTTGTATATTTTAAAATCTAAAGCCGTTAAGTTTTTATAGGACACTAAAAGTCGTGAAGCAGAATTTACAGGGATAAACGTTTCTGCTAAGATACTTAAACTCGGTTGCAGAATGCGTTGTTTTAGTATCTCGCATTTTTTTGCACCATCACTTTTTGGGTATGTAGATAGTACAGAATTACAGCATTCAATGGCATTATTTAATCTCCAACGATGTGTTTTATTTATATTATTTTTGTTTAATTTGCTAGTGTATCTTTTACCTTGTTGTTGATAAATCGCAGCGATTTCAAAATTATATAAGGCAGATAATGGTGAGGATTTTAATAACTCAGCTTTATTTTTTAGTGTTTCTATAAATACACTTTCTTTAGTATTTAAAGTTGCGTGTTGTAATACAAATTTTAAACGTTCAATATCTACATTTACAAATGCTTTTGAAGCCTTGTTTTTACTATGGAATTTTAATAAATTCTGATAAATTTTTAGTGCATTTAGTTGAAGCGATAACGAATCTTTTGCAATTAACTCAGCGGTTATAAATCGCTCGCTATCTTCTAAGAAAATGGCATTGTTAATACTAAATTTATAGGCGGGTTGTGTAATGGTGTTTTCGCTAGTTCTGTAAAACTCTAAGGCATTATGGCTAAGCAAATCATACAAAGTTGGTCTGTAATCTTTTGAGTTTTTGGCCTCATTAATTAATGTTTTATAATTTGTTAAAGCTTCTTGTTGAAGTAAAATGCCATTTTTTAACGAACGTTGATAATAAACATGTATTTCATTAAATAAGGTGGCTAAATCCCAGGTTCTAAAATCTACAACATCAACCTTATGCTCGGTTTTAGTTCGGTTATAAAATTGGTACCTATTTTGCTGAAAATATTGCCAATACATAGTCGCTAACATGTTTTCTAATACCTGTTTAGTTACGGTGTTGCTAGTTTTAATTTCGGTCTTAAAAAGATGTACAATGTTTAGTTGCGCATCTTCTTTTAGTGTAAGCATATACTTACTTTTGTACAATAATGCTTTAATCCTTTGTGGCTTATTATTAGTTTGTTTGGCTTGGTTATAAATGGTATCTACTAAGTCCGCTGCGCTTTTAGTTAAACCATTTTTTTCAAACTTACTAACCGTGTTCCATTGATTTTCAAAGTTGTTTTGAGCATTAATAAAAGTGGCAAAGCAAATTAGCATTAGTAGTGAGATATAATTTTTCATGTGTTTTGTTTTCATCAAGATACTTGCAAAAGCTATTCCAAAAATAACTACAAAAGGCAAACACTCCATTTAGTTGAGTGAATTTAGGTTATTAGTAGGTTAATTGCATCTTATTAAGTTTTAAATTTAAAAAACCAAAACTTATGTGTACTACAGATAATCTCAAATTTATAAACACAAGAAAGATAAAGTTGAAGTTTTAAAATAGATAAATAAGGCTATTGCTTGTCTGCTGGTAATTGATGTTTTAAAACGGAAAAAACCACCATTACTAAATTATAAATGGTATTTAAAATTTTGGTGTTGTGCTAAGTTAAATGGATGAAGAAGCTGTTATTTTTTTGTTATGCTTATCGGTGATGTGTATGGTTAGTTGCTTGTTTCTGCGGCTAAGTTAGCAAACAAATTATAGATAGAAAATTCCAGCGGAATTTTCGTAAGTCGTCAGTGACCAAGCAATTAATTATATACGGTGTTTTAAGTAGTAGTTTTTTTAATTTTAATTAAATCTAAAGTGAAAAATTAAATTAGCAGATAAATTATTATTAACTCTATTTATACTGTAATTTGCATTTATTCCTAATCCAATTTTTTTGTTGATATAGAAATTTGAGTTTAGTTTTAATGGATAGGATATTGAATTATCATTTAGGATATAACTAGCATCACTTTTTTGAATATAATAACCCAATCCTGCAAATAACTCAAAACTAAGCCATTTTCTTATTTTAATTTCTCTACCATATTGTAAACTCAATTCATTAAAATTGTAGGTTGAACTTCCTAGAATGCCAATTTTGGCACCTGTTAAATAAGAGGTTGAAATTAAATTTTGATTTAAAGAAGTTGTTAAATCAGCTATGAAAGTAATTCCTCCACTTTCTGAACTATTCTTTTTAAAATAAAACCCTCCAAAACCAACATTAGCAGAATGCAATTTTAACTTATTTTCTTTTGTTTGAAAATTTATTGGTATTGTAAATAAGATTACAATTAATATAGAGATACATTTTATCATTTTATTCTTTATTATGGTTTGCACTATTACTTACAACACGTTAGTATAAAAAGTCGTTTTTAATGCTTTTTATACTCCCACAAGCTAAATTATATTTTTTTCAGCAAATTAACAATACTGTATTGCTTTAGTTTTAAGGATATTATAAACATGGGCAAATCTGTTTAATCTTTTCGTTTTGTATTTAATAAGTGTTAACTTAACAGTAATACTATTGTTTTTGCATTAATTTTATTTTATAGAGGTCAGTATTTAATTACTTATCTTTAAAGCTTGTAAACACTGCAAAT
>JBMYXP010000010.1:0-27812 GCA_049608525.1 Winogradskyella sp. | reverse complement strand
AACCGTTGCTTTTTAAACTAAAAACTTAAAACCCTTTTTTTAAATTTTAAAAAATTTCTATATATTTGATTTTCAAAAACTTAAACACAACTAAATTATGATTAAAAAAACTACGCTTTTACTTATGGCTTGCTTCGCTTTTTTGCAAGTAACAACAGCACAAACAATCTTAAGCAAAGGCTTTGAAGGTGCTAGTTTTCCACCAACAGAATAAACAACTTACATTAGCACTAACAGATTAGGCACTACTAATAATTAAATACAAGCAACCGCACCTAATACTGGCACTTATACTGCTGCTAATCAATATAAAAATGTTACTGATAATATTACAAAAGATTGGCTAGTTACTAGCCAAATAGATTTATCTTCAACTACAAATATAGAACTACTATTTTATTCCACACAAAATTTTAACAGTAATTATGGTTCTACTTATGAAGTAAAAGTTTCTACTACTTCGCAAACAAGCCACGCTAGTTTTACTACAGTTGCTAACTTCGATGAAACAAATATAGGTGGGCCTTACGAGCAAAAAACAATTGATTTATCAGCTTACGACGGCATGATGATTTATGTAGCTTTTGTTCATTTTAATGATGATGGTGATAATTGGTTAATAGATGATATTGAAGTAAGATCCCCATTAAACTTAGATGCCCAATTAAATAGTGTAAGCCTAAATAGATATTCTCTGACATCTACAGATAACCAATTATCAGTAGAAGTTAATAATAATGGGCTAACAACAATTACGTCATTAGACATTTCTTGGAATGACGGTACAGATCACTCAGAAAATTTTAGCGTTAATATAGCGGCAGGAGATACGCAAACATTAAACCATTCTACACAAGTAAATTACGGTGCTGTTGTGGAAGAAAATATTACTGTTACCATCACTGGTGTAAATGGAGCAACAGATGCCGACACAACAAACAACACACAGTCTGTAGATTTTAACACAATGACACAATCTGGTACAAAAGCGGTCTTTATAGAAGAAGCTACTGGCACATGGTGTGGCTGGTGCCCAAGAGGTGCTGTAGGTTTAGACTATATGACATCTACTTACCCAAACACAGTTGTTGGTGTTGCAGTACATAATAGCGACCCTATGGAAGTTGCTGCTTATGACGCAGGCATTGGGCAATACATTAATGGTTACCCTAGTGGTGTTGTAGATCGTAAAATAGGAGATGTAAACCCTGCTCAATCCTCATTACAAGGTGTATATGATACTCAGATTACAGAAGTCGTTCCTTCAGATGTTTTTGCTGGCGCAACCCAATCTGGTAATACTTTAACTATTTCTGCACAAGCTTCTTTTTATACATCGTTTAGTAATGTAGATTTTAGATTAGGTGTTATTATAACTGAAGATGGTGTAACTGGTACGACTAATGGTTATGCACAAGTAAATTACTACTCTGGTGGTAGTAATGGAGCTATGGGAGGTTATGAAAGTTTACCAGATCCAGTACCAGCTGCACAAATGGTATATAACCACGTAGGACGTGCTTTATTAGGCGGTTTTAATGGAGAGCCTAACTCTGTACCTACTTCAATTAATGCAGGTGACACAGTATCTCATAACTTTAATTATACAATTCCATCGGGTACAAATGTTAATGATTTACATATTGTAGTCGTTTTAATAGACCAAACAGATGGTAGTATAGTAAGTGCTAAACAAACAACTGTTGCACAAGCTTTAAGTGTAGAAGATGTTGTAGGTATATCATCAATAAAGGTGTATCCAAACCCAGCTAAAGATGTAATAAACGTAAGTTTACAAGAAACTGCTGGAAATTATACTTTTACAGTTTCAGACCTGTTAGGAAGAACAGTAATTAACAGAGCTTATGAAGGTTTAAATGGAGCTCAAAATATTCAAATCCCAGTATCTCAACTAAAATCTGGTCACTATATTTTAAACATCAATGATGGTAATGCGTCTTACAGTTCAAAATTTATTGTAAAATAATAAGATTATAAATTTTAAAAAGGGAAGTGTTTCTTTCACTTTCCTTTTTAAAATAATTACTCAATACAAAATAAAATATTATGAAAAGAAAACTACTTTTACTTACCTTTTTGCTAACGGCTTACTTATCTAATGCTCAATTTGAAGTTTTTGACAAAAGTGATAATAGTCAAATTACTGAAGGACAAGTTTTTACTTTTAGTGAAGCTGGCTGTAGCTATCCTGGTGATTGCAATTTTAAATTTAAAGTAACTAATACATCAGCACAAGATATCTATATGAGAATTTTTGTAGATGGTCTAACAGGTACAAATGGAGATAATTTTCAATTGTGTTTTGCTGGTGTTTGTTTAAATAATATTGCTTTAAATAATGGGTATCCAAACACAGCAGCATTAATTACTGCAGGATCAACCAATAGTGCAGGAAACAATTTTTGGAATCAAAATACACCAGGCAACACAACACCTATGAGTTGGACGTTTAGGTTTCAAGCCTTTGATGCTGGTGGAACAGAAATTGGAACACCATTAACAATGACCTACAACTACAACCCAGCTTTGAGTATAGATGATGCTGAGTTAGTTAATGTAAACGTATATCCTACATCAGTTAAAAACAAATTAAATGTTATTTCTAATGATGATTTAACTGCAGATTTTTATAATATTTTAGGAAAACGTGTAAAGCAAGTAAGTGTAAAAAATGGGGATTCTACAATAGATATTTCAGACTTAACTGCTCAAATTTACGTGGTTAGATTTACAAACAATGAAGGCAAACAAGTGTTAAAAAAGATAGTTAAAGAATAACAATTTTATTAATTGTTAAAACAAAAAACCGATTAACTTATAAAGTTAATCGGTTTTTTTAGGTCTAATACTCAAAGTCACAATTTCGTGTAAAATATAAATTTGCTATAAATAGTGTACCTTTGCATTTTAAAATTCAAACTAAAAAAATAAAAATATATTATGGGAAAAGGATTCTTTAATGTACCAGTAGCAGTAAATGAACCTGTACAAACTTATGCACCAGGTTCACCCGAACGTAAGGCAGTACAAATTGCTTACAAAGAGATGTTTAACTCTAAAATCGAAGTGCCTTTATATATTAATGGAAAAGCAATAAAAACGGGTAATACTAGAACAATGTCTCCACCTCACGACCATAAACATAGTGTTGGTGAGTATCATTTAGCTGAGCAAAAACATGTTGAAGAAGCCATAGCAACTGCACTAGATGCACGTAAAAACTGGGCAGAAATGCCTTGGGAACAACGTGCAGGTATTTTCTTAAAAGCTGCTGAGCTAATTGCTGGTCCTTACAGAGCAAAGATTAATGCGGCAACTATGATTGCACAATCTAAAACTATTCACCAAGCAGAAATTGACGCTTCTTGTGAGTTTATAGATTTTTTAAGATTCAATGTGCAGTTTATGACGGACATTTATAGGGATCAGCCAGAAAGCACAAATGATGCCTGGAACCGTGTAGAATATAGACCACTCGAAGGTTTTACGTATGCTGTTACACCTTTTAACTTTACAGCAATTGCTGGCAACTTACCAGCTTGTATGGCATTAATGGGTAATGTTGTGGTTTGGAAACCTAGTGATAGCCAAGTATTTTCTGCCAAAGTAATAATGGACGTTTTTAAAGAAGCTGGTGTGCCAGATGGGGTTATCAATGTTGTTTTTGGAGACCCCGTAATGATTACAAATACAGTGTTAGATAGCCCAGATTTTTCTGGCTTGCACTTCACTGGTTCTACTTATATATTTAAAGAATTGTGGAAACAAATTGGTGCTAATATTCATAACTATAAAACATATCCAAAAATAGTAGGAGAAACTGGTGGAAAAGATTTTATAGTTGCTCACAAATCAGCAAACGCAAAACAAGTAGCAACGGCAATTTCTCGTGGAGCTTTTGAGTTTCAGGGGCAAAAATGTAGTGCTGCATCTAGAGCCTATATTCCGCAAAGCATTTGGGCAGATGTAAAACAATTTCTTATTGCAGATATTAAGTCTTTCAAAATGGGATCACCAGAAGACATGGGTAACTTTATAACTGCTGTAATACATGAAGGTTCTTTTGATAAATTAGCAAAATATATTGATGGAGCTAAAGCAGATAGTGATGCAGAAATTATTGCTGGCGGTGGTTACGACAAATCTAAAGGTTACTTTATTGAGCCAACAGTAATTGTAACAACAAACCCAAAATACACAACTATGTGTACAGAGTTATTTGGCCCTGTTATTACACTATATATTTATGAAGATGATGCCTTTTCTGAAACTTTAAAACTAGTTGACGAAACTAGCGAATATGCTTTAACTGGTGCAATTATATCTGCAGATAGATATGCCGTTGAAGAAGCTACTAAAGCTTTACAAAACTGTGCAGGTAATTTTTATATTAACGACAAGCCAACAGGCGCAGTTGTTGGTCAGCAACCCTTTGGAGGTGCAAGAGCTTCTGGGACTAACGATAAAGCTGGTAGTGCTCAAAACCTATTACGCTGGGTATCTCCTCGATTAATAAAAGAAACTTTTGTAACACCAACAGATTATAGATATCCTTTTTTAGGAGAATAATACTAAATGTTATTAATTTTGAATCCTTAAAAGTGAACGCTTTTAAGGATTTTTTATTTTTAAAACCAAAACAGTTTTAAAATGTTGTATAAGGTATTTCAATTATTTTTTGTTCAGATGAAAAGCGGATGAAAAAGAACCCTAATTATAAGCAACATTTTAACGCTATTTTAGTTTAAGACCTTATAATTTAAAGTATGTCAATAGCACAATTATATCAAAAATTTAAAAGCAGTACAACAATAACTACGGATACCCGAAAGTTAGAGAAAGGCTGTATGTACTTTGCATTAAAAGGTGATAATTTTAATGGCAATACATTTGTTGCTCAAGCTTTTAAAGGTGGCGCAAAATATTGCGTTGTCGATGATAAAAATGCAGTTATTAACTCAAACTGTATCTTAGTTGAAGAGGTGTTAACAACACTACAACAGTTAGCTACACATCATAGAGAGGTAATTAATATACCAATTATTGCACTTACTGGTAGTAATGGAAAAACCACAACTAAAGAATTAATACAAGCTGTCTTAGCATCAACCTATAAAGTTAAAGCCACAAAAGGCAATCTTAACAACCATATTGGTGTGCCATTAACCCTATTGAGTCTTACTGAAGATTTAGATTTTGGTATCGTAGAAATGGGCGCCAATCATCTAAAAGAGATTGCATTTTTAAGTAAGATTGCACAACCAGATTATGGCTTAATTACCAACTTTGGAAAAGCACATCTTGAAGGTTTTGGAGGCATTGAAGGTGTTATAAAAGGCAAATCTGAATTATACAATTACATTATAGCCCATAAAAAAACAGCTTTTATAAATACCGACGACGCTAAACAGGTTAAACAAATAAGAGGTTATGAGTCCGTAATAACTTTTGGCTCTAAAGCAGATAATGATAGCGTTATAGCATTCAAAAAAGCTAATCCTTTTGTGAGTTTAACTTATAATAGCATTGAAATTAACAGTCAATTAATTGGCAATTACAACTATAATAACATTGCAGTTGCTATAACTATTGGACAACATTTTAAAGTTAAAACTAAAGCTATTAAAAAAGCTATTGAAAGCTATAAACCCAATAATAACAGATCGGAGATTATTGAAAAAGGGACACTAAAAGTAATTCTCGATGCCTATAATGCCAACCCAACAAGTATGTTGGCAGCACTAAATAATTTTAAACAACTTAAAGCTGAAAATAAATATTTGTTTTTAGGAGATATGTTTGAATTAGGACGTGAAGCCGACAAAGAACATCAAACTATTACAGATGTTGTTGCATCTAATTTTAACGACAACATCTTTTTAATAGGTGAGAATTTTTTTAAAACAGACACAAAACCTAGTACAGCAAAATTTTTAACCTTTGAAGCTTTAAAACTTCATTTAAAAACACTTGAAATTAAAAATGCCACGCTTTTAATAAAAGGCTCTCGTGGCATGGCTTTAGAACGTATTTTAGATGTGTTATAAAACAAAAAAAGCTTCCATTTCTGGAAGCTTTGTGGGCGACAAGGGATTCGAACCCCTGACCCCTTGGGTGTAAACCAAGTGCTCTGAACCAACTGAGCTAGTCGCCCTTATTATTTAAGGAATGCAAATATAAATTAGTTTTTTAAACTTCAAAAGTATTTATGTAAAAAAATTAAATTATTTCTGAAACAACAAACGTACTGCCACCAATATAAATTAAATCGTCTGTACTTGCTTTTAATTTTGCGGCCTTTAAAGCTTCTAAAGTACTGCTATAAGACGTACCAAATAGCTGGTGTTTTAAAAACGTATTTTTAAGCTCGCTAACATTAAGACCTCTTTGCACATTGGGTTTACAGAAATAATAAGTCGCTTTTAGAGGAAGTAGAGGTATGATGGTATCTAAGTTTTTATCCTTAACAACACCAAAAACAATGTGTAGATGATTATAATTTTCTTGTTGCAATTGCTGCATTACGTATGTTAAACCCTCTTTGTTATGCGCTGTGTCGCATATAATTTTTGGGTTTTGGTTCAAAATCTGCCAACGGCCTTGTAAACCTGTGTTACTAACAACATTTAAAAGACCTTTTTTTAAGTTTGAATTTGAAATTTTAAAACCTAACGTATTCAAAACCTTTACAGATTGCATTACCGTTTTTATATTATGGATTTGATAAGCGCCTTTTAAATCACTTTTTAAAGCCTCATTTACTAATTGATCTGCAAAGTAAATTTCAGAATTAGTTTCTTTTGCTTTAGACTTAAAAACAGGTTGAGTTTCGGGTTGAGTTTCACCAATAACTACTGGAATGCTTTGCTTAATTATGCCTGCTTTTTCTCCTGCAATTTCTGCAAGTGTATCACCTAAAAACTGTGTATGGTCTAAACCAATATTGGTAATTACTGATAATTGTGGTGTAATAATGTTTGTAGAATCTAATCGCCCTCCTAAACCGACTTCAATAATAGCAATATCAACATTTTGTTTTTCAAAATAACTGAATGCCATACCAACTGTCATTTCAAAAAAAGACAACTTATTGGCTTCTAAAAATGCTTTGTTGCGTTTTATAAATCCAATAACAAATTGTTTGCTAACAATTTTACCGTTAATTTTAATCCGTTCTCTAAAATCTTTTAAATGTGGAGATGTGTATAAACCAACTTTAAAACCTGCTTCTATAAGTACAGATGCCAGCATGTGGCTTGTAGAACCTTTACCATTTGTACCACCAACATGTATAGATTTAAACTGATTTTCTGGCGCTTTTAAATGCTTAGACAATTTTAAGGTATTGGTAAGGTCTTTTTTTAATGCCGTTTTACCTTTGTTTTGGTACATGGGTAGTTGTTGAAACATCCAATGTATAGTAGCCTCATAATTCATTAATTCCTTTATTTTGCAATACTTAGAAATTAATTTCCAGTTTGAATTTTTAACGGTAAATAATAATCAACAGCCTGTGCTTTACCATTTTGCATTGCAGGTTTCATTTTGGGCAGTAATTTAGAAACACGCTTAGCCTCAGCAACCAGTTCTGGTTTTGCTGCTTTTGCTCTAATAGACACAACCCGACCTTGATTGTTAATGACAAAATAAATTTTAATATCCTGAACACCTGTTAAACCAAGCTCTGATGGCAATTCTTTATTAAAATTTTTAGCAAGAAATTGTTTCAGCTTAGCGTTCATACATTTTCTTTGGGTATTTTTATCTCCTCCTTCACAACCTGGATAGATTGGGTAGTCTTCTAATGAACTAAACGGCACCGTTTTGTTACCAGCACCTTCTTTCGCTTTTTTTGCAGCTGCGGCTGCGGCCTTTGCTGCCTTTTTTGCCGCTGCATCTGCTTTGGCTTTTGCTGCTTTTTGCTTTGCTTCTTTTGCTGCTTTTGCTTTCGCTACTCTATCTGCTTTTTCTTTTGCTTCTTTTTCAGCCTTCTCTTTTGCCTCTCTTTCTAATTTGTCTTTAGCTTCTTTTGCTTCCTTTATTTTTAATGCTTCTTCGGCTTTTTGTGTTAATAATTTTTCAGCTGCTTCCGCTGCTTCTTTTTCTGCTGCTTCAATTGCTTCTTCTTCAGTAGTATCTTCAACAACCTCTTCTTCAACAACTTCTTCTTCTATAACCTCATCTGTTACTTCCTCTTCAATAACCTCTTCTGGCTCTATTTCTTCAATTTCTTCTGATTTTGAAGCTGGTTCTGAAGGTTCTGCTTGTATATTGTTATTTACACTGCTAGAATTTCCAAAATCTAAAGCCACACCATATTCTGCTGGCGGATCCATATAGGGTTGCCCTACTACAAAACATAATAACACTAAAATAGAGAGTAACAATACGGTTATTGTTGCGGACTTACGTTCGTGTTTGGTGTCTAAATATTTCATTGTGTTACCTATTTTGATTTTACGGCCAATGTAGATTTAATTCTGTTTCTATTGGCTATATCCATAATAAAAACCACATGTTTCATTTCTACATCTTGGTCGGACCGTATGGTAATAGTTGGCGCCTCTGCATCTCCTACCTTGGCCAATATTTCTGCTTCTAATCTGCTTTTTGAAACTTGTTTTAGGTTTACAAAATACGCATTATCTTTATTAACACTTACCGATACATTTTTGGACTGCGTGGTTTTGCTAGACGATTCTGGCAATAATAAATCTATGGCTTCTGCAGATACTAACGTTGAAGCTATCATAAAAAAGATAAGTAGCAGAAAGACAATATCCGTCATAGAAGACATATTAAACTCTGGTGTTACTTTATTTCTTCCTCTTAAATTCATATTACATAGGTTCGTTTAAAAGATCTAAAAAGTCTAAAGAATTGGCTTCCATTTTATAAACCACTTTATCTGTTTTTACCACTAAATGGTTATACGCTATATACGCAACTATACCTACAACTAAGCCACCTACAGTGGTGGTCATTGCGGTATATAAACCGTCTGCTAAAGTTTTTATATCTATAGAGCCACCTGAATTGGCAATTTCAAATATTGAAATAATCATGCCAATAACAGTTCCTAAAAACCCTATCATTGGTGCTGCACCAGATATGGTTGCTAAAACACTAACGTTTTTTTCTAAACCGTAAACCTCTAATCGACCTGCATTTTCTATGGCTGTGTTAATATCTGCTAAGGGTTTGCCAATTCTGGTTATGCCTTTTCCTATTAAACGAGATACTGGCGAATTAACTTGCGCACATAATATCTGTGCGGTGTCTATTTTTCCATTTGTAACGTGGTCTTTTATCTGATTCATAAAATTAGCATCTACTTTTGAGGCTTCTTTTATGGCGAATAACCGTTCAAAATAAATATAAGTTGCCATTACTAATAGCAAAAACAATACTGCTATAATTACAATACCAGCAGTACCGCTACTGGTTATAAGCTCTATTATAGATAGTGTTTTTTCTACAGCTTCTCCTTCTGGTAAAGCATCTGCCGATGGCGCAGTATCTTGGATTAATGTGTATATCATAATATAAATGTCTTGATAGTATTATATCGTTATTTTTTTGATTTTCGTATAAATTTTTGAGATAAATAAACTACAGCATATATAAAATACCCAATAATCCCATAACACCTAGGACAATTGTATAAGGGAGTGCCATTTTTGCCATTTTTCCGTAAGATAAATTAATTAAAGGTGCTATTGAAGAGGTGAGTAAAAATAAAAATGCGGCTTGTCCGTTTGGTGTAGCTACGCTAGGTAGATTTGTACCTGTATTAATTGCAATTGCTAATTGTTCAAATTGCTGTCTAGTAATATCTCCAGCAGTAAAAGCATTTTGAACCTCACCAATATAAACAGTTGCCACAAAAACATTATCACTAATCATAGACAATAACCCATTAGCAGCGTAAAAAATTGCAGGTTGCGCTGCTGGGTCTTTAGATAATGCCCATTCTATAATAGGTTGAAAAAGATGTTGATCGTGAATCATTGCAACAATAACAAAAAACACGACAAGTAAACCTGTAAATGGTAAAGCCTCTTCAAAGGCTTTGCCAAGAGAATGCTCGTCTGTAATTCCCATAAATGCAGTTTGAATAATTATTAATGCTAAACCTATAAATCCTACAGGTGCTATATGTAATGCTAAACCTATAATTAGTAATACGGCTGATACACCCTGAACAATTAACCCATACTTTTGAGCTTTTGTTCTTTTTTCGTCTTCTTCTTCAGTGTATTTTTCTATTATTCTTCGTGCAACTTCTGGCAGTTTACCGCCATACCCAAATAGTTTTGTTTTCTCTAGTAAAATTGTTGTTAAAACTCCTGCAAATAATACAGGAATTGTAATTGGAGCCATCTTTAAGAAAAACTGAACAAAATCCCATCCTAAACGTTCTCCAATTAATAGATTTTGAGGCTCACCTACTAAAGTACAAACACCACCTAAAGCTGTACCAACAACACCATGCATTACCAAACTTCTTAAAAAACTTTTAAATTGCTCAAAGGTTTCACCACTTAGCTCTTTTCTATCTAGTATGTTATCCCCATCATAATCTGCATGAGTGCTCGAATGAATTTTGTGGTAAACCCCATAAAAACCTACTGCGACACTAATTAAAACAGCAGTTACTGTAAGTGCATCTAAAAATGCAGAAAGTACAGCTGATAATATTACAAATAGTACAGAAAGTGTTGTTTTTGATTTAATTTTTGTAAAAACCTTACTAAATATGTACATTAATAAGGGTTTCATAAAGTAAATCCCTGCAACCATAAATACTAAAAGCAAAACAACTTCTAAATTAGCATCAACTTCATGATAAGCATTTTCTGGTGTTGTTAACCCAAGTGCTAAGGCCTCAATAGCAAGTAAACCTCCCGATTGTAATGGGTAACATTTTAATGCCATGGCTAAACAAAAAATAAATTCACCAATAAATAACCATGCACAAATTGTTGGGTTAATATAGTAAATAGGAATATTAATGATTAAAAAAACAATCATTGTTAATTTGAACCATTTAGGGCTGTTGCCTAAAAACTGATTTATCATATTCTAAATTTTTAAGTTAAATAAAAGTTACACTAATTGTTTTAATGCAATCTCAAAAGCAGTTTCGCTAATGCCTGTTTTTGTTGAGTTGTTTTTATGTACTGCCATGAGTGCTTTTTTAATAACTTGAGAGGTGTCGTTAAATATGGCTTCATCAGTCATTTGCACTTTACGCTCCATAAAATAGGCAAATACTCTTGCCATACCGCAGTTTGAAATAAAATCTGGGATTAAGCTCACTTTTTGATCGGTTTGTGCCATTATAGGGCCAAAGAAAATTTCTTTATCTGCAAATGGCACATTAGCACCACATGTAATAACCTCTAAGCCAGTAGCAATCATTTGGTCTATTTGGTTTTGTGTAACCAATCTAGAAGCTGCACAAGGCGCAAAAATTTCAGTTTGTAAAGCCCATATTTGTTCGTTTATGTCTTCAAACGGAATAAGCTGGTCTGCAACCAAAGTGTTTCCGTTTTTACTGAGGTATAATGCTGTAATGTCTTCAAACGAAAAACCATCAGCATTAATTAATCCGCCAACACGGTCTATAATACCTACAACTTTAGCTCCCATTTGTGCAAAATAAAATGCTGCTGCTGCACCAACGTTTCCAAAACCTTGTACAACAACACGTTTGCCTTTTATGGAGCTGTTATTAATGTCGTAAAAATGTTTGGCTGCCACTGCGACACCAAAACCAGTAATCATGTCTGCTACTGTATATTTTTTTGAAACATCTGGTGAGTATTTTGCATTTTCAATGACCTTAATAACACCTTGTCTTAACTGACCAATTCTGTTAATTTTATCGGCTTGGGTTGGTTTAAAGTGACCTTCAAAAACTCCTTCTTGCGGATGCCAAACTCCACTTTGTTCTGTAATTGGAATTACCTCATGTATTTCATCTACGTTTAAGTCTCCTCCTGTGCCGTAATAACTTTTAAGCAATGGAGAAACGGCAGCAAACCAACGCTCTAAAACTTCTTTTTTTCTTGGATCTTGTGGGTCAAAATTTATACCCGATTTTGCTCCACCAATTGCTGGGCCAGAAACTGTAAACTTAACCTCCATGGTTTTAGCAAGCGACAGCACTTCGTTTTTATCTAAGCCTTTTCGCATTCGGGTGCCTCCACCAGCTGCTCCTCCTCTAAGTGAGTTAATAACCGTCCAACCTTCGGCTTCTGTTTTTGTATCGTTCCAATGAAAAACGATTTCTGGAGCTTTGTTCTCGTACTTCTGAAGTAATGCTTTAATCAATGTATGTCGTTTTAATTAGTTGAACAAATATAGAAAACCTAAAGCCTAAAAAATGAAACTTTTTTAACTTAATTAGGTTACAGACAAAAAAAGACTGTTCATTTTAAAAATTTGGTGTTAATATTTTTCCTGAAGAATGATTTGCCTTTGCTCCTGTTACACTTTTTAAACAATTAACTTCGTTTCTGTCTTTTAAAACCCCGAGTAAACCAAAAATTAAAGCTTCTTTAAATTCTATAATTTCATTTTCTGGGCAAATAATTTTAGATTTAGACACCTGTTTTAAGCGTTTTATTAAAAATGTATTATAAGCTCCACCTCCCGTTACTAAAACTTTGGCACTTGCTTTTTGTAATAAATTTGAAATTTGAATTACAACATGTTCTACAAATGTTCTTAACACATCTTTAACAGCAAAATTATAAGCATTTATTAAAGGAATTATTTCTTGTTTCACCCACTCTAACCCTAAAGATTTTGGTGGTGGTTGTTTATAAAAATTAAGTTGATTTAATGTTGTAAGCAATTCTTTTTTTACTGTTCCTGTTGCTGCTATTTCTCCGTTATTGTCGTAATCTAAACCTAGATTAGATACATAATAATTCAAAACAATATTAACAGGGCAAATGTCGTAAGCAATTCTTTTTGTATTGTTTTCAAAAGAAATGTTAGCAAAGCCACCTAAATTTAGGCAATACTGGTAATTACAAAACAATAAGCGGTCTCCAATTGGCACTAATGGCGCACCTTGCCCACCATACACCACATCTTGTACTCTAAAATCGCAAATTACTTTGTGTCGCAACACATCTGCAAAAATTTGTTGATTTCCTATTTGGTACGTTATACCATTTTCTGGCTGGTGCAATGCTGTATGGCCATGAGATGAGACAAAATCTACAGCAGAAATTTTATGCTTATACATAAAGGCTTTAATTGTTTTACCTAAAAACTCAGAATACAAATGGTCTGTTTTCTGTAATTCTACTTTCGATAAGTTTACTAAATTACTAAGTTTAGTTTTCCATTTATTTGAATACGGTATCGTTTCAGAACACTGAATATTAAATAGCCATTGATTTTTATAAACGTACGTTGCATGTATAATGTCTAAACCATCTAAAGAAGTCCCAGACATAGCTGCTATAACTTTGTATTCAAATTTTATCATATTAGTAAAAATAACAATCTGTATTGAAAATAACACAATAAAGATTTATCTTTGCTTTAAAATTTTATAGAATTAACAATTTACACCTATTATGGACTTTAGCCTAACAGAAGAGCATTTAATGATACGCGACGCAGCTCGCGATTTTGCACAAACCGAATTATTACCAGGAGTTATAGAACGCGATAATGCACAAACGTTTCCTGACGACTTAGTAAAAAAAATGGGAGCACTAGGTTTTATGGGCATTATGGTAGATCCTAAATATGGTGGCAGTGGCATGGATGCCATTTCGTATGTGCTAATTATGGAAGAATTATCTAAAATAGATGCTTCTGCCTCAGTTATGGTTTCGGTAAATAATTCTTTGGTCTGCTATGGTTTAGAAGCTTATGGTAGCGAAGCTCAAAAACAAAAATACCTAACAAAATTAGCAACTGGCGAGCAAATTGGCGCATTTTGCCTAAGCGAACCAGAAGCTGGTAGTGATGCCACTTCACAAAAAACTACAGCCATAGAAAAAGAAGATCATTACGTAATAAATGGTACAAAAAATTGGATTACAAATGGCGGTAGAGCTAATGTTTATTTAGTTATTGCACAAACAGATAAAGACAAAGGGCACAAAGGCATCAATGCCTTTATTGTTGAAAAAGGAACACCTGGTTTTGACATTGGACCAAAAGAAGACAAACTAGGCATACGTGGTAGCGACACACATACCTTACAATTTAATGATGTTAAAGTGCCAAAAGAAAACAGAATTGGAGAAGACGGATTTGGTTTTAAATTTGCAATGAAAACGCTTTCTGGCGGACGTATAGGTATTGCAGCACAAGCCTTAGGTATTGCTTCTGGTGCTTATGAGTTGGCTTTAAAATACTCTAAAGAGCGTAAAGCTTTTGGTACAGAAATTTGCAACCACCAAGCTATTGCTTTTAAAATAGCAGATATGTACACAGATATTGAAGCTGCTAGAATGTTAGTAATGAAAGCAGCTTGGGATAAAGACCAAGGTAATAATTACGATAGGTCTAGCGCCATGGCAAAACTCTACGCAAGTAAAGTAGCGATGGAGCATACTGTTGAAGCCGTACAAATACATGGCGGTAATGGTTTTGTAAAAGAATACCACGTAGAACGCTTAATGCGCGATGCAAAAATTACACAGATTTATGAAGGTACATCTGAAATTCAAAAAATTGTAATTTCTAGAGGTGTAATTAGAGACTAATTAAAAAATTTCTTTTTAAGATTAATTAAAGCCAGCTCATTATTTGCTGGCTTTTTTAATCTTAGTTTTTACATCCTTTTTCTGTTAACGTAAAACCAAAAAAAGTCATTTTCTTACAGTCATTTTAATACAAGGTAGGTATTCTTAACAAAAATTCATAAATAGTTTTATCTTTACTTTTTATTAATTTTATGAATCTTCAATTTAAGTGCATAAGCATTTAGATTAAATATATATTATTTTATGGCTTGTAACAGTTGTGCAACTGGAGAAGACGGTCAACCAAAAGGATGCAAAAACAACGGAACTTGCGGCACAGATAGCTGCAACAAACTTACTGTTTTTGATTGGTTAGCTAATATGTCACTTCCTAACGGACAAAACCCTTTTATTGGTGTAGAAGTACGTTTTAAAAACGGAAGAAAACTTTTTTATAAAAACACAGAAAATTTAAACCTAAGTATTGGAGACCTAGTTGCCACACAAGCAAAATCTGGCCACGATATTGGTATGGTTACACTTACTGGCGAATTAGTAAGGGTACAAATGAAGCGTAAAAAAGTAAGACTTAACGACACCGAAAATGTTTTAAAAATATACCGAAAAGCAACACAAAAGGATATAGATATATGGTCTGCAGCCCGAGATAAGGAAGAACCAATGAAGGTAAAGGCGCGCCAATTTGCCATTGACTTAAACTTGAAAATGAAAATATCCGATATTGAATTTCAAGGAGATGCTAGCAAAGCTACCTTTTATTATACTGCAGAAGAACGTGTAGATTTTAGAGAACTTATTAAATTATTTGCACGCGAGTTTAGAACACGCATAGAAATGAAACAAGTTGGCTTTAGGCAAGAAGCAGCAAGACTTGGTGGCATTGGCTCTTGTGGTAGAGAATTATGCTGCTCTACGTGGCTAACAGATTTTAGATCGGTAAGCACCTCAGCGGCACGCTACCAACAACTCTCTCTTAATCCATTAAAATTAGCTGGGCAATGCGGTAAACTTAAATGTTGTTTGAATTACGAATTAGACTCCTATCTAGATGCCTTAAAATCTTTTCCGAGAAACGGAGTGAAACTTTACACCGATAAAGGTGCTGCTATTTGCCAAAAAACAGATATTTTTAAAGGCTTAATGTGGTTTGCCTACGAAGGCGAATGGATGAATTGGCATATTTTAACCACCGAGCAAGCCCATAAAATAATTGCAAAAAATAAGAAAAAAGAAAAGGTTGCTAGCCTAGAAGACTATGCTGTTGAGCAAACTCAAGATACTAAAACTGATTTTGAAAACGTTGTAGGTCAAGATAGTTTAACACGCTTTGATGGCCCAAAACCAAATAAAAAACGTAAAAACAATAGACCTAACCGAAACAAGACTAAAAACCGAAATCGTAACCAAAAGCAAAATGCAAAAAAAAGTTAATGGGCTATTCGTTATAGCTGCCTGTTTTTTTTTATTCACAAATTGTGATTCAAAAGCTGTTTTTGACACCTATAAAACAACACCAAACCAATGGCATAGAGATTCCGTTGCAAGCTTTACATTTAGTGCTCCAGATACTATAAGTAATTACAATCTATATATTAACTTAAGATCTACAAATGCTTATAAATTTAGTAATTTATTTTTGTTAGTAGAACTAAACTACCCAAACGGAAAAACTGTAAAAGACACTTTAGAGTACAAAATGGCAGCACCAAATGGTGAGTTGTTAGGCACAGGTTTTTCAGACATTAAAGAAAATAAATTGTGGTATAAAGGTTTTAATACCCCATTTAGGTTTCAAGAAACAGGAGATTACTCCATTAATATTTCTCACGCAATGCGAAACAACGGAGACGTTAATGGACTTATTAATTTAGAAGGCATCACAGAAGTTGGCTTTAGAATAGAACATACATTACAAGATTAATCATGGCAAAAAAAAAGGCAACATCATCAAAAACTAAACCATTAGACTTTTCAAAATACATCCGTTGGTTTTGGATGGTATTTGCAGGAGGGATTTTAGCCGTTATTTTATTATTTCTTTTTGCATCTTGGGGATTTTTAGGCGAAATGCCAGATCATACGCAATTAGAAAATCCGAAAACCAATTTAGCAACAGAAATCATTTCTTCTGACGGAAAAACATTAGGAAAATTTTATTTTAATGATAATAGAACACCTGTTGCTTACTCAGATTTATCTAAACATTTAGTAGATGCTTTAATTGCAACAGAAGATGCTCGTTATTATGAGCATTCAGGAATAGATGCAAGAGGCACTCTAAGGGCTTTTACTTATCTAGGCTCAAAAGGAGGAGCAAGTACCATATCCCAACAGTTAGCAAAACAATTATTTAACAAAAGAGAAGGTGCTAATATTTTTCAAAAAATTACTCAAAAAATAAGAGAATGGGTAATTGCTACTCGTTTAGAACGTCAATATACTAAGGAAGAAATCATCGCCATGTATTTTAATATTTATGATTTTGGTAATAATGGAGATGGCATTCGTTCTGCAACACGTATTTATTTTGGCAAAGAACCCAAAGATTTAAACTTAAAAGAATCGGCAATGCTGGTTGGTATGTTTAAAAATTCGTCATTATATAACCCTATTCCTTCCAGAAACCCTGTAGGTACAAAAAACAGACGTAATGTTGTTTTATCCCAAATGTACAAATACGACTTTATAAACGAAACGCTTAAAGATTCTTTACAAAAAACAGAGTTAGATTTAAATTTTACACCAGAAACCCATAGCTTAGGTATAGCAACTTATTTTAGAGAATACCTTAGAGGTTTTATGAAAAATTGGGCTAATGACAAAAGCAACAGAAAACCAGATGGGAGTAAATACGATATAAATAGTGATGGACTAAAAGTATATACAACCATAGACTCTCGCATGCAAAAATATGCCGAAACAGCCGTTGCCCAACACATGCCAAGATTACAAGCAGAGTTTAACAACCAAAACACACCAGACAGAAACAAAACAGCACCTTTTTTAGGGTTGAGTAAAACAGAAATTAACACGTTATTGGCAAACGGTATGCGACGTGGCGAGCGTTGGCGCATACTAAAAGCACAAGGTAAAACGGATAAAGAAATAAAGACCTCATTTAACACACCAACAGCAATGACCATTTTTAAGTGGGTTAATGGTAAAGCTAGTGAAATAGATACTGTAATGAAACCTATAGACTCTATGCGGTATTACAAATCATTTTTACGTACAGGTATGATGTCCATGGATCCACAAACTGGCCATGTAAAAGCTTGGGTTGGAGGCATGAATTATAAACATTTTCAATACGATATGGTAAAACAAGGTAAGCGTCAAGTGGGTTCTACCTTTAAGCCATTTGTATATGCAACAGCAATAGATCAATTACGTTATTCGCCTTGCGATTCTTTTCCGAGATCACCAATTACCATTGAAGCTAATAAATTTGGAAATCTAAAAGCCTGGACAGTTAAAAACTCTGATGGCAAATACTCTGGGGAACAAACCTTAAAATCTGCACTAGCAAGCTCTACAAACACAATTACAGCTCGTTTAATGAACGAAATAGGGCCACAACCTGTTGTAGAAATGGCAAAAAAACTAGGTATTGAGCAAGATATAGAACCTATGCCAGCAATTGCATTGGGCACACCAGACATTAGCGTTTACGAAATGGTTGCCGCCTACTCCACCTTTGCCAATAAAGGGGTTTACAATAAACCCGTTATGGTAACCCGTATCGAAGATAAAAACGGCACCGTTTTATACCAATTTACACCACAAAGTAAAGATGTATTAAGTGAAGAAGTAGCTTACACAACGGTTAATCTTATGGAAGGAGTTGTACAATCTGGCTCTGGTAGTAGATTGAGAGGTAAATGGAGAGCAAATCAATCTGTTTATAAAGAAATTATAACAGGTTATCCTTACGAACTAACAAATCCTATAGCAGGCAAAACAGGGACAACCCAAAACCAAAGCGATGGCTGGTTTATGGGTATGGTACCAAATTTAGTAACAGGTGTTTGGGTTGGTGCAGAAGACAGAGCAGCACACTTTAGGCATATTTCTTATGGTCAAGGAGCTTCTATGGCACTACCCATTTGGGGCTTATATATGAAAGCCTGTTACGAAGACAAAACACTTAATGTTTCTACCAGTAATTTTGAAAAACCAAAAAACCTATCTATTAACGTTAATTGTGACGCAGTTGCCGATGACGACACCAACGAAACAACAAACAAAGAAAAACCCGTTATCGAATTTTAATTTAATGCAAAGTATCAACATCATTTTGTATTTTTATCTATTCTAAACTTAAATTTTATGATTAATAAAAGCGTAGCAAACATCACAGAAGCATTAAAAGGTGTAACTGACAACATGACCTTTATGTTTGGTGGTTTTGGCCTCTCTGGTATCCCCGAAAATGCAATTGCAGAACTCGTAAAACTTAATATAAAAGGGTTAACCTGCATCTCTAACAATGCTGGTGTAGATGATTTTGGTTTAGGCCTATTATTACACCAAAAGCAAATTAAAAAAATGGTATCGTCTTATGTTGGCGAAAATGATGAGTTTGAACGTCAGATGCTTTCTGGCGAATTAGATGTAGAATTAATACCACAAGGCACTTTAGCAGAGCGTTGCAGAGCGGCGCAATCTGGTTTTCCTGCGTTTTATACACCAGCTGGTTATGGTACTGAGGTTGCAGAAGGTAAGGAAACTCGCGAGTTTAATGGAAAAATGTATGTTTTAGAGCATGCCTTTAAAGCCGATTTTGGATTTATAAAAGCTTGGAAAGGAGATGCTGCGGGCAATTTAATATTTAAAGGCACGGCTCGCAATTTTAACCCTAATATGTGTGGAGCTGCCAAAACCACCGTAGTTGAAGTAGAAGAATTAGTGCCTGTTGGCACACTAAATCCCAACCAAGTACATGTACCAGGGATTTTTGTGCAACGCATTTTTCAAGGTGAAAAGTATGAAAAACGAATTGAACAAAGAACCGTTAGACAAAAACAATAGTTATGGCTTTAGATAAAACAGGAATTGCTAAAAGAATCGCTAAAGAAGTACAAGATGGTTACTACGTAAATCTAGGTATAGGCATACCAACACTAGTTGCTAATTATGTGCGTGAAGATATAGAAGTAGAATTTCAGAGTGAAAACGGTGTTTTGGGTATGGGACCTTTTCCGTTTGAAGGCGAAGAAGATGCAGATATTATAAACGCGGGCAAACAAACTATAACAACGTTACCTGGCGCAAGCTTTTTTGATTCGGCAACAAGCTTTGCCATGATTAGAGGCAAACATGTAGATTTAACTATACTCGGAGCTATGGAAGTTTCTGAACGTGGTGATATTGCCAACTGGAAAATACCAGGCAAAATGGTAAAAGGCATGGGCGGAGCTATGGATTTGGTAGCTAGTGCAGAAAACATTATTGTAGCAATGATGCATACTAATAGAGCTGGTGAGTCTAAACTTTTAAAACACTGTGCTTTACCATTAACAGGTGTTGGTTGTGTAAAAAAAATAGTAACCAATTTAGCCGTAATAGAAGTAACAGATAAAGGTTTTAAACTTTTAGAACGTGCTCCTGGCGTATCGATAGAGGCTATTAAAAATGCTACCGAAGGCCATTTACTTATTGATGGAGATATTCCTGAAATGCAATTATAATTTTTCAACTTTCGGGGTTCTTATCCGTGTTTTTTTCAATTCAAAATAAGAAAGAAAAAATCTCATTTAATAAACTTTTGGTAATTTTCAATAAAATATTCAAAATATAATTCAAATTATTTATACAACTCTTCTCATTGCAAAAATTACGATCTTAATTGAGTAAGACGTGCTACATATTTACCAATAACATCAAACTCAAGGTTTACAGTAGCATTAATTTTTAGATGCTTAAAAGTTGTATGCTCATAGGTATAAGGTATAATAGCTACAGAAAAACTATTCAATTTAGAATTAACAACCGTTAAACTTACTCCGTTAACTGTAATAGATCCTTTTTCTATGGTAATATTATTACGTTGCTTATCATATTTAAAAGTAAAAACCCAGCTTCCGTTGTCTTCAACTATATCAGTACAAATAGCAGTTTGATCAACATGCCCTTGTACAATATGCCCATCTAAACGATCTCCAAGTTTCATGGCGCGTTCTAAATTTATAAGTTCATTTTTAGAAAGCTTGCCTATGTTTGTTTTATCTAACGTTTCCTTTATGGCTGTAACTGTATAACAATCATCACTTATATTTACAACAGTTAGGCAAACACCATTATGTGAAACACTTTGGTCTATTTTTAACGCTTTTGTAATTAAAGACTTAACTGTAATATGCACGTTTTGCCCTTCAAAATGTAACGCTTCTACACGTCCTAAATCTTCTATAATACCTGTAAACATTTACCTATTTTATTTCATTAAATTTGTAAACACAAAAGTAGGAGCTAAAAAGTAACCTCAAAAGAATTTTAATAAAAAAGAAGACTAACAATTATGACTAAAGAAGAGAGAATTAGTGTCGGAATTTCAGTTGGCGATCTTAATGGTATAGGTACAGAACTAATTTTAAAAGCTTATGAAGACCCAAGAACTTTAGAATTTAGTACACCAGTTATTTTTGCCTCGGGTAAAACTATGCAGTTTTTTAAAACTCATTTTAAGAGTAAAATAAACTTTTTTAACATAGACAAACCCGAGCAATTAGTACACGGAAAATGTAATGTCGTTAATGTTTGGAGAGAACCCGTAAAAATAGAATTTGGTAAATCTAGCCCTAAAATAGGTGAATATGCCATAAAATCGCTAGAAGCCGCAACCAATGCACTTAAAGAAAATAAAATTGATGTCCTTGTAACTGCACCAATAAATAAGCACAACATACAATCTAATACATTCAATTTTCCTGGGCACACCGATTATTTAGCCAAAGCACTCAACGGAAACAGCTTAATGCTTATGGTAAGCCAAAACTTAAGAGTTGGTTTGTTAACAGATCATTTACCACTAAAGGATATAGCAACACATATTACAGAACCCTTAATCGTAGAAAAAGTAGATACCGTTTTAAAAACATTGAAACAAGACTTCGGAATTAGAAAACCAAAAATTGCCATTTTGGCTATTAATCCGCACGCAGGAGATAATGGTGTAATAGGAAATGAAGACGATACCCTATTAAAACCAACCATAGAAAAAATAAGACAAAGAGGCAATGTGGTTTATGGTCCCTATTCTGCAGATAGTTTTTTTGGCTCAAACACTTATAAAACTTTCGATGCCATAATTGCATCTTATCACGACCAAGGTTTAATACCATTTAAAACCATAGCCTTTGGGCAAGGAGTAAATTATACGGCAGGATTACGTAAAATTAGAACCTCACCAGACCATGGCACAGCATACGATATTGCTGGAAAAGGCATTGCAGACCCAGGCTCACTAAAACAGGCAATTAATACAGCAATAGACCTCTTTAAGAAAAGAAAAGAATATTTGCACTACACAAAAAACCCTTTAAAAAAAGCCTCTAAATAGATATAAACAAAATTTGTTGATATCTAAGCTTTTATAAATTAAAAAATTATATATTTGCAGGCTCAAATTGAGATTAAAATGAAGGCATTAAAAGATTACATAATACCTTTTATAGGTTTAAAAATCGGTACGCATCATTTTGATTATAAAATTGACAATACGTTCTTTAAAAATTTTGAATACGATGAGTTCAATGAAGTCAATGTAAAAATTGATTTAAAGCTTGAAAAAAAATCAACATTTTTAGAGTTGAATTTTTCAGCATTTGGAACACTAAATGTCAATTGTGATTTAACAAACGAGCCTTACAACGAAACTATAAATGATACATTTAAGTTAGTTGTAAAATTTGGAGATGCTTACAATGATGATAACGAAGACATTTTAATTATACCTCATCGCGAATATGAAATTAATGTATCACAATTCATTTACGAATTAATTGTGCTAGCCGTACCAGCTAAACACGTACACCCTGGTGTTGAGGACGGCACATTACAATCTGATATATTATTAAAATTAAAAGAACTAAGCCCTAATAAGGACTTAAAAACAAAATCATCTGAGGCAATTGATCCTCGTTGGAATACTTTAAAAAAACTATTAACGGATAAATAACATTTAAAATGGCGCATCCAAAACGGAAAATATCAAAAACAAGAAGAGACAAAAGAAGAACACACTATAAAGCTACTGTTCCTCAAATAGCAACTTGCCCAACAACAGGTGAGGCTCACTTGTACCACAGAGCACATTGGCATGAAGGTAAACTATACTACAGAGGTAACGTATTAATAGACAACTCTGTTGAAGAAGAAGAAAATTTAGCATAAATTTATTATGCGTGCATACAAAAAACACTCACTTGTGAGTGTTTTTTTTTGCTATAATTTTCTAAATCAATTAAAAACAATTTAATTTGCATTGTATTAAATTCAAATGCGCAAAAAAAGCTTAGACTATTTTTTTCAAACCTTTAATACAAACCTAAAAGTTGATAATGAGTAAAATCACAGCAGCAATAACAGCAGTTGGCGGCTATGTTCCTGACTTTGTTTTATCAAACAAAGTATTAGAAACTATGGTTGACACAAATGATGAATGGATTACCTCTAGAACAGGCATAAAAGAGCGTAGAATTTTAAAAGAAGAAGGAAAAGGCACTTCGTTTCTAGCAATTAAAGCTGCTAAAGACTTAATTGAAAAAAAAGCCTTAGACCCAAAAGAAATAGATTTAGTCATAGTTGCAACCGCAACACCAGATATGAAAGCGGCATCTACTGCAGCTTATACAGCTACACAAATTGGCGCTATTAATGCGTTTTCTTACGATTTAGAAGCTGCTTGCTCTAGTTTCTTATTTGGCATGTCAACCGCAGCAGCTTACATAGAATCTGGTCGTTATAAAAAAATACTTTTAATCGGCGCAGATAAAAACTCATCTTTCATTGACTATAAAGACCGAGCAACCTGCATCATTTTTGGTGACGGAGCTGGTGCTGTTTTATTTGAACCCAACAATGAAGGTCTCGGTTTACAAGACGAATTACTAAGAAGTAACGGAGACGGACGAACATTTTTGCAAGCCAAATACGGCGGATCTGCATATCCTATAACAGAAAACACTTTTAAAGACGGAAAACACTATGTGTTTCAAGATGGAAAAACGGTGTTTAAAAATGCTGTTTTTAACATGGCAGATGTTGCAGAAAAAATACTACAAAGAAACAAGCTTACAAATGATGATGTCTCTTGGCTAGCTGCACACCAGGCAAATAAGCGTATTATTGACGCTACAGCCAACAGAATAAATTTAGACACCTCTAAGGTAATGATGAATATACAGAAGTATGGCAACACCACTTCTGCAACGTTGCCATTACTATTAAACGACTACGAATCGCAACTCAAAAAAGGCGACACTATAATATTTGCTGCTTTTGGTGGCGGATTTACTTGGGGTTCCATTTATTTTAAATGGGCTTATAATTCTTAACTAAACTAACTAATAAAAATATCTAAGCATTATGGATTTAAAAGAAATTCAGAACTTAATTAAATTTGTAGCCAAATCTGGCGCAACAGAAGTTAAGTTAGAAATGGAAGATGTTAAAATAACCATTAAAACTGGTTCTGATAACGAAACAACAATTGTGCAGCAAATGCCTATGCAATCTGCACCATTAATACAACAACCTGTTGCCACACCAGTAGCAGAAACTACGGCTGCTGCACCAGATGCTGCAAAAGAAGATTCTAAATACATTACTGTAAAATCACCTATTATAGGCACATTTTATCGTAAACCTTCACCAGATAAACCTGTTTTTGTTGAAGTCGGAACAAACATTAAAGATGGTGATGTATTATGTGTTATTGAAGCTATGAAGTTATTTAACGAAATAGAATCTGAGGTTACAGGTAAAATTGTAAAAGTATTGGTAGATGACTCATCTCCAGTAGAGTTTGACCAACCTTTATTTTTGGTTGACCCGTCATAATCTAAAAAGTTTAAAGTTTAAAAGTAAAAAAGTTCAAAAAAATATGAACTTAAACTTATAAACCATCAACTTATAAACGCAATAGAATTATGTTTAAAAAAATACTAATTGCCAATAGAGGAGAAATAGCACTCCGTGTTATTAGAACCTGTAAAGAAATGGGCATAAAAACGGTGGCTGTGTATTCTACGGCAGACGCAGAAAGCCTGCATGTAAAATTTGCAGATGAAGCCGTTTGCATTGGACCAGCCCCAAGTAACCTATCTTATTTAAAGATTCCTAATATTATTGCTGCAGCAGAAATCACTAATGCAGATGCCATTCATCCAGGGTATGGGTTTCTTTCAGAAAACGCTAAGTTTTCTAAAATCTGTGAAGAACATGGTATTAAATTTATAGGAGCTTCAGAAGAAATGATTGACCGCATGGGCGACAAAGCCAATGCAAAAGCAACAATGAAAGCTGCTGGTGTACCTTGTGTACCTGGAAGTGAAGGTGTTATAGAAACCTTTGAAGAGTGTGTAAAAACCGCAGCAGAAACTGGTTACCCTGTAATGCTAAAAGCTTCAGCAGGTGGTGGCGGAAAAGGAATGCGTGCCGTTTGGAAACCCGAAGACCTTCAAAATGCTTGGGAATCTGCTCGTGCAGAATCTAAAGCGGCGTTTGGTAATGATGATATGTATATGGAAAAGCTTATTGAAGAGCCTCGCCATATAGAAATTCAAATTGTAGGAGATGCAAACGGAAAAGCCTGTCATTTATCTGAAAGAGATTGCTCTGTACAACGTCGCCATCAAAAACTAACAGAAGAAGTGCCTTCTCCTTTTATGACAGATGATTTGCGTAAAAGAATGGGAGAAGCCGCAGTAAAAGCCGCTGAATACATTAAATACGAAGGTGCCGGAACTGTTGAGTTTTTAGTAGATAAGCATCGTAATTTTTACTTTATGGAGATGAATACACGTATTCAGGTAGAGCATCCTATAACAGAACAAGTTATTGATTTTGATCTAATACGTGAGCAAATAATGGTTGCTGCTGGTGTGCCAATATCTGGTAAAAACTACACCCCTAACCTACACTCTATAGAATGTAGAATTAATGCAGAAGATCCTTATAACGATTTTAGACCATCGCCAGGTAAGATTACCGTTTTACATGCGCCAGGCGGCCATGGAGTGCGTTTAGATACTCATGTGTATGCAGGTTATAGCATTCCTCCAAACTACGATTCTATGATTGCTAAGTTAATTACAACTGCACAAACTAGAGAAGAAGCCATTAATAAAATGAAGCGTGCCTTAGAAGAATTTGTAATTGAAGGTATTAAAACAACCATACCATTTCACAGACAATTAATGGATCACCCAGATTATTTAGCGGGTAATTATACCACTAAATTTATGGAAGATTTTGTTATGGAATAAAACAAATATAAAATCAAAAAAATAAGCCAATGAAAATTTTCATTGGCTTATTTTTTTAAAGATTTAAAAGGAAAAAAATTATTCTTTATTTTTTTCTTTCTCAGAAGTATCGTCTTCTTTACTAGCGTCTTTAAATTCTTTTATACCACTACCCAATCCTTTCATTAATTCAGGGATTTTTTTACCACCAAAAATTAATAAAATCACAACAACTACTAAAACAATTTGAGGCATTCCGATGGCTAATGGAAAAATAAATAAGTTCATAACTATAAATTTAGTATGCAAAGTTAATAATTATCCTTTAATAAAAGCGTTAATAAAACAACTTTAAGATATAATCGCATATAAAATAGCACTATTTTAATTAATTTTGTTGCAATGGCACAAAAGAAAAAAAGAGAAAAGAAACTTGCTAAAAAACTACTTCATAAGTACCGTTTAGTCATTTTAAACGAAGATACTTTTGAAGAGCGTTTTGCAATAAAACTCACGCGTTTAAATGTATTTGTACTCACATCGTTATCTGCAATACTACTTGTGTTTTTAACCATTTTACTTATAGCATTTACACCTTTAAGAGAGTTTATACCTGGTTACTCGTCTGCAAAATTAAAAAAAGACGCTACAAACATGGTTTATAAAGTAGATTCATTATCTCAAGAAATGCTAATTAAAGAACGGTATTACAAATCGATAAGAAAAGTGTTAACAGGAGACATTGCAACCGCAGATTTTAATAAAGATTCTATTATAGAAGCTGCAAGAAACGATATAGATATTAAACCAATAGCTACCAACAAAGAAGATTCTTTATTAAGGCAAAAAGTAGCAAAAGAAGACAAATACAATTTATTTGAAGCTTCAATAGACCAATCTAACTATGTGTTATTTCCGCCTGTAAATGGAACAATTTCAGAGAATTACAATGTTAAAGAGCGGCATTTTGCTGTAGATATTGTTGTTGCAAATAATACACCCATAAAAGCCACAGCAGATGGCACAGTTATTTTTGCAGAGTGGACTTTAGAAACAGGTTTTGTTGTTATTATAGAGCACAACCAAGAGTTAATTTCGGTTTATAAACACAACTCTGCCATTACAAAATCTCAAGGCGATTTAGTAACAGCTGGCGAAGTTATAGCCATGTCTGGCAATACAGGAGAGTTAAGCACTGGTCCACATTTACATTTTGAACTTTGGAGTAAAGGTTACCCAATAAACCCTACTAATTTTATTGATTTTGAATAATGCCTTCAATTAAAGTAACGCTTTCAAAAATTTTTGCAAAACACATCGCAAAACGTGTTAACAAATGGGCATTTCAACCTGTAAAAACACAGCAAACCGTTTTTAAAAATCTTATTTTACAAGCAAAAAACACGGCTTTTGGTAAAGATCATAATTTTAAAGACATTAGTACTTACAATGATTTTAAAGCGCGAGTACCAATTAGGGATTATGAAGAGTTAAAACCCTATGTAGATCGTGTTGTTGCAGGCGAAGAAAATATACTCTGGAAAGGCAAACCACTCTATTTTGCAAAAACTTCTGGTAC
>JBMYXP010000009.1:0-30371 GCA_049608525.1 Winogradskyella sp. | reverse complement strand
GGGCAACAAAAAGAATTTAAAGCTAATTTTACACTGAAACGTTAAAATGTAAAATAATTTAAAGCCAAAGAATGATATTTCTTTGGCTTTTTTGTTATAGTTAAACATCACTTATGCATCTATTAGTGAGATATGATGATGTATATCGTATTCAATTTCGTTTAGCAATTTAATGCGATGATTTATAAAAAAATCGTTTTTATGTAAACATCTTTTGGTGCATCTTTAAAATAAGTCTCATAATTCGTTTTTATGATGTACCTGTTTTTAATTTGAAATAGAATTGTAACTAAGATTATGATTAGATTTTTGCTATCGTATAGATACCATAAATTCAAAATTATTCATAACTCATTTTCAATCATAATTGGTATTATATTCGGTGAGTGCCTACATTTATAGTTGTAGTACTACGGTGTGTTTTTAATGACTAATAAAACTTTAATACTTTTTAAATTTATTACTTTTTGAAACTTTTCAAAAGTGTATTTTCGCACTTTTAAACTCATTAAATGCCCAATATAAAAGTTATTATTCCTGCTTATAACGAAGAAGCATCGATTTCGCTTGTAATAAAAGCCATTCCGTCTATTGTTAACGAAATTATTGTAGTTAGTAATAATTCAACAGATCACACAGAGTTAAATGCTAAACAAGCGGGTGCTACTGTTTTGGTAGAAACGCAAAAAGGTTATGGATATGCCTGCTTAAAGGGTATGGATTATATTTCAAAATTAAAAAATAAACCAGATATTATTGTTTTTTTAGACGGCGACTACAGCGATTATCCCGAAGAATTAACACAACTAGTACAGCCCATATTAAATGAAAATATTGATTTTGTAGTTGGCTCGCGTGTTAAAGAACTACGTGAAAATGGTGCTATGACTACACCACAAATATTTGGTAATTGGTTGGCTACAAGCTTAATGAAACTATTTTTTAGTTCAACATTTACAGATTTAGGACCATTTAGAGCTATTAAGTACCCAACGCTTTTGAGCCTTAATATGCAAGATAAAACTTATGGTTGGACAGTAGAAATGCAACTCAAGGTTTTAAAGCAAAAACTAAGTTATAAAGAAATTGCTGTAAACTACAGAAACAGAATTGGTGTCTCAAAAGTTTCTGGTACGGTAAAAGGTGCTATATTTGCAGGCATAAAAATCTTGATGTGGATTTTCAAATATAGCTTTAAGTGATTTATCTTCAATATACTATAATCGTTGTTTACACAATTGCCATTGTACTTATTTTTATGTACGCTTTGGCACAGCTCAATTTACTCTTTAATTACCTAACTTCAAAAAAGCGAAAAAGTGATTGTGAACTTTTTGATTTAACTAAAGAAAGCGAAATTCCTTACGTTACCATACAACTTCCTGTATTTAACGAAATGTATGTAATGGAGCGTTTATTAGATAATATAGCTTTAATAGATTATCCAAAAAATAAATTAGAAATACAGGTTTTAGATGATTCTACAGACGAAACCATTTTAACTACAAAAGCACACGTACAAAAATTAGCTGCAACAGGTTTAGATATTATACATATTACCAGAACAGATAGAAGTGGTTTTAAAGCTGGTGCTTTAAAAGAAGGTTTAAAAATTGCAAAAGGCGAATTTATTGCCATTTTTGATGCCGATTTTTTACCACAACCCAATTGGTTAAAACGCACAGTTCCGTATTTTAAAAACAATAAAATAGGTGTTGTACAAACACGTTGGGGGCACATTAATAGAAACTATTCTTTATTAACCAAAATACAAGCATTTGCTTTAGATGCGCATTTTACTTTAGAACAGGTTGGTAGAAACAGTAAAGGGCACTTTATTAATTTTAATGGTACTGCTGGTTTATGGAGAAAAGCCTGTATTATTGATGCTGGAAATTGGGAAGGAGATACACTAACCGAAGATTTAGATTTAAGCTATAGAGCGCAACTAAAAAACTGGGAATTTAAGTATCTTGAAGATGTTGAAACTCCCGCAGAACTACCAATAGTTATTAGTGCGGCACGTTCGCAACAATTTCGTTGGAATAAAGGCGGTGCAGAGAATTTTAAAAAAATGTCTTTGCGGGTTATTACCTCTAAGAATATTTCATTAAAAACTAAAATTCATGGGTTGCTTCATCTCTTAAATAGTACCATGTTTTTAAATATTTTTACAGTTGCTATTTTAAGTATTCCTATGTTGTACATAAAAAACGAATACGCACACTTACGTGATTATTTTTATGTAATGAGTTTCTTTGTAACAAGCACAGTAATATTTTTTGTTTGCTACTGGTTTATGTACCGCAATATTTATGGCTCTGGTTTTAAAAAATTCTTTGGGTATATTGGTATGTTTTTCACCTTTTTTACTATTGCAATGGGCTTTTCATTACATAATACTATTGCTGTAATAGAAGGTCATATAGGTAAAAAGAGTGAGTTTGTACGCACACCAAAATTTAATATTAAAAAGTTTAAAGATAATTTTAAAAACAATAAATACCTTCGTAAAAACGTATCTCCACACGTTATTTTAGAAGGTTTGCTAATGTCTTACTTTGGTTTTGGTCTTTATTACGCATTTGTAGTGGGTGATCAAGGCGGTGATTTTGGTTTATTTCCGTTTCACTTAATGCTTTTTATTGGCTTTGGTTATGTGTTTTTTAAATCGTTAACTTCTAAGGTTTAATTATATTTTTGGTTGGTTGTTTTAATACCAATTAGCACGCACAAAACTCTAATTAATAGATTAATATAAATGTTGTAATGCTATTAGGATTACTTATTTTGAAAGATAATAGGTCGTTTAGTTTTAACATGCAATTCAAAATACTTATTAGAGCAAAACAGTTTTATAATGTTGTTTAACTAATTTGAATTATTTTTTTGTTCAGATGAAATAGAAAACTATAAGTATAGCATTTGCTAAGGTTCTATCTTATATTGAACTATGAAAGAAAAAGAAACACAATTAAGTGCGACATTTCAATGCTATGTTGGTAAGGGTTACAATCTACTACTTATTATTTAATAAATTCATTAAATCTACATCATTGCCTAAAAGAATTTCTGTAGGATTAATTCGGCCTTTTTCCGGACCATTCTCTAATTTTAAAACACCACGAGGACAAACAGCAGCACAAACTCCACAACCCACACAACTAGAACGCACAATGTTTTCTCCTTTTTGGGCATAAGCTCTAACATCTATACCTTGTTCGCAATACGTAGAGCAATTGCCACAAGAAATACATTGCCCGCCATTTGTTGTAATTCTAAACCGAGATTTAAAACGCTGTACAAAACCTAAATAAGCTGCAAGCGGACAGCCAAAACGACACCAAACTCTATTTCCAAAAATAGGGTAGAAGCCAGTGCCAATAACACCTGCAAAAATAGAACCAATTACTAAACTATAAATACTTTGTACTGTTGACGTTTTAAACCCCAAAACGGTACCTGTTTCACTAAAAAAACTATATAAAGTCATAGCTGTCATAATTAAAACAAAGCCTAATACCGCATGAATTATATACCGTTCTACTTTCCAGGCAAACAGAGATTTGTCTGAGTGTTGTCTGTAAGGATCGCCAAGTGTTTCTGCAAGACCACCACAACCACAAACCCAAGAACAATACCAACGTTTTCCAAAAAAATAGACCATTACAGGTACTATAATTAGTGTTAAAACGATACCCCAAACTAAAATAAAAATCCCTATACCGCCAGAACTTATAAGTTCGTCTAAATTCCATTTAAAAAAGAAATCATAATCTAATGGAAAGGCATTTTTGAAGTCGTAATATGGCATTTGTAGCCTTACCATAATTTCGGGAATAATAAAAGCAAATACAATTTGAAAGAATAAAACCGACGTGGTTCTAAAGATTTGGTACATATTATGACGGTATTTTATATACATACGTACCGCCATAACCGTCATTACTATACAATACATAAAACCATAAACAAACCAATGCCCAGCAAGATTTCCGCTTAAAGCTTCACTAATAGGATCTACTAAAAGTGTCCAATTAGTAGCATATTGTGAAGCAAAATACAGCACTAAATAAAATGAGACTAAAAAGATAAACACTAGCCAACCAATCCAACCACGATTGGTGGCACTTTTATGATAAATGCCATCATTTTTTATACCTTTTTGCCCCAGTAAAATAACGTTTGGTAAAATGAATAGTAATGCTCCAATTATTCCTAACCCAAAAGTTAGAAACCACATTAAGCCTTTATTATTGGCAATAAATCCGTTAGCAGATGTTTTGCCTATTAGAGCCGCCATGTTACTAGATTTGGTATAGATTTTTTTATCCCATGCTTTGTTTTTTATATGCGTTGTATTTGCATTATTTATGGCCTTAGAGATTTTGGGAGATAAGGCTAACATGCTATTAAAGTCTTTGCCAACGATATTAGCTTTTATATCAGTTATAAAAACTTCACTTTTAATATTCTGTTCTTTAACAATGGTATTAAAAGCAGCTTCGCTTAAGTTGAAAGTTCCTAAAACGGGTAAAGCGGTAAAAATGGCTAATCCTATTAAGAAAATAGCCAATCCTATATGTTTAATTAATCTCATTTTTATTTTTTTATTACTGCCTAAAAGTTTTTAATGATAATTTAGATACTGTTAATTGGAGACCTCACAGGTTTTAAAAACCTGTGAGGTCTTAGCTTATAGGTATTGTTTTTAATTACTTAGACCTTTATAAGGTTAAACTAGGTTTTACTAAATATACGTTTCCAACTCTTTTTTTGTGCCGTAAGATTGGTGTTGTTTTCTTTGTTGAATTGGTCTAAAATTTCGGCTTCATAAGTTTTGTAAAATTCAGGATCAAAATTGGCATCTTTTAAATAGCCCATTACATAAGTAACATCGCGTTTTTCAGTTAGCCATTTATTAAAAATCTCATGGCGCATTCTTATTCCGAAGGTATTAATTCCTAAAAACAAATGCGTTTCTTTATGAAAAGCCACTGTAATGCACACATTTTCTTTTGTATGGCGCCAATGAAAATGCTGCTCGTAATCTGGTCGTCCTTTTTTGCCAAAAACCCAGCCATACGTTTGGTATTCTATATCAAAAAACTTAGCAGAATTAAACCAATGCCCAGGTTTATATTCAATTTTATTACCGCAAATGGTTTGTGCTAAAGTTTCGCCCATCATTCTGCCAGTGTACCAAACGGCTTCAATAGGTCTTCGGTTTCCTATAGGCTCGTGCTGTTCTGCACAATCGCCAATAGCATAGACATCTTTTATATTCGTTTCAAAAAAGCGATTCACTTTTACTCCACGGCCTGTTTCAATTTCAGAATTTTTTATAAAATCTATATTTGGAGTTACACCAGCCGTTAAGCCAACGACATTACACAAAATTTCTTCGCCAGTTTCTTCAATAATTACAGATTTTACATTACCGTTATGGTCTGGTTTTATGCCTTTTAAGTTGGTAGAAAGTCGTAAATCTATATGATGACTTTTAATATGTTGGTTAATCATTTCGCTTTCGCCTTTTGGCAAAACACCATTCCAAAAACTATCTTCTCTAACTAAAAACGTTACTGGGATATTTCTAGATGCTAACATTTCTGCCAATTCTATGCCAATTAAACCACCGCCAACAATAACCGCACGTTTACAAACGTCTTTATTTGGTGCCAGTTTTTCAAGATTTTCTAAATCTTGCTTATGGTACATGCCCAAAACCCCGTTTAGATCTTGTCCTTGCCAACCAAATTTATTAGGCTTGCTTCCTGTGGCAATTACCAATTTATCGTATTGTAGTGTTTCGCCTTCTTCAAAATGTAACGTTTTAGACTGTGTTTCAACCCTTTTTACATAGCCTTTTTTAAGGTTAATTCGGTTTTTTTTCCAAAACCAATTTTCGTAAGGTTGTGTGTGTTCAAACTTTAGATGTCCCATATACACGTACATTAAAGCCGTACGAGAGAAGAAATAATCGGTCTCTGCAGAAACAATAGTGATTTTTTTATCGGAAAGTTTTCTAATATGCCTGGCGAGTGTAACACCAGAAATGCCGTTGCCAATAATAACAATGTGTTCCATTTTAATGCCCGAGTAGTCGGGAAATTTTTTGATTAGTATAACGTATAGGTCGAATGTTTAGTAAAAACCTTAAACATTAGATTCTATTTCTTTAAATTTAGGCATAATTTTAAAGTATGAAGCACATTTTTTACTTCCTTTTGGGTATTCTGTTTTTGGGTTGTAATAATAGACCAAATACACCCCAAAAAATGAATGGTGTGAGTTTTGTGGCATCACCAAATGCTGTTACAGAAGCACACGTAAATCCTTTAGTAAACCTCAATGCCAATTATGCCGCAATTATGCCTTTTGGTTTTATGAAGGCATTAAATCACCCAGAAATTATACATAACACAGACCGCCAATGGTTTGGAGAAACTAGAGCTGGAGCAAAGCAGTATATTGAAGAGCTACGAAAAAAAAATATTAAGGCAATGATTAAACCTCAAATTTGGGTTTGGAATGGTGAATTTACTGGTTTAATTAAAATGGATGATGCAACCAATTGGAAACTTTTTGAAACATCTTATACCCGTTTTATTTTAGAATATGTAGAACTTGCAGAAGAAATAAACGCTGAAGTGTTTTGTATTGGTACAGAACTTCAAAATTTTATTAAGTACAGACCAGCGTATTGGAGTGAATTAATACAACAAATTAGAGCTATATATAAAGGCAAACTAACCTATGCTGCCAATTGGGACGAATATAAGCGCACACCATTTTGGAGCGAATTAGATTATATTGGTATTGATGCGTATTTCCCAGTAAGTGATAAAAAAACACCAACATTTAATGATTGTATTGAAGGCTGGAAACAGCACAAACCCACAATTAAAAACCTATCTTCTAAGCATAATAAGCCAGTTGTGTTTACAGAATATGGCTACCGAAGTGTAGATTATTCTGGCAGAAAACCTTGGGTTTTTGATCGTAGTATGAATGTTGTAAACCACCAAGCGCAAATACATACCACAAAAGCACTTTACGAAACCTTTTGGAAAGAAGATTGGTTTGCTGGCGGTTTTATTTGGAAATGGTATATTGATTATGAAAAAAATGGGGGAGAAGAAAACCACATGTTTACTCCTCAAAATAAGCCTGTTGAAGCGGTTATAAAGCAGTATTATTTAAGTAATTAAGAGATATACTTTTTATAATAAGCCAATAAATCTTTAGCAGAAGCACCAAACCATTTTTTTATATAGATGATACAGAAATGATATTGCAATTTCCAAACTCCGTGTTTGCGGTAAAGCCTAGCAGAGGTTTTTAGTTTTTTGTTAATCACCACAAACTGTTTGCGAGCATAGAGTTGGTTAATTAATATGTTGTCTTCGTAAATAATAAAACTTTCGTCATAGCCACCAATAGCGTTAAAAAGCTGACGGGTAATAAACTGACTTTGGTCTCCACCGCGGCAAGCGCGCCAGTTAAATTGTGTAAACCAACTTACCAAACGAAGCCACCAATGATTACTGGAAAACTGCATTCTAAAACAGCCCGCACAATTGCCTTTTTCTATTTCGTTTATAATTAGGCTGTCATATCTATTTGGAGGAAATGAATCTGCGTGTAGAAAGTAAAAAACCGAACCTTTGGCATTTTTTGCCCCAAAATTCATTTGTTTAGCTCTGCCTTTTTCTGAATTTAGAAGTATAATATTAAGATCTAAATTTTTAATTATGCTTTGTGTACCGTCTGTGCTGCCACCATCTACAACAATTATTTCTGAAATTGAGTGTAATGATGCCGTATCAATTAAATAAAAAAGCAAATCTTTTATAGTTGTAGCTTCATTTAAAACAGGTATAATAATAGAGATTTTATGTTGCATAGTTTTGTTGTCATTGCTAAACTTTAAAAAAAAGTTGTGGCAATCTGTTTAATAAAATAACATTACTACGTCATTTTGTTTCTTGTTATAATAGGTTTTAGATTAATCATTTAAACCCCAATTGTAAGTTGTATAGCTTCTTTTTGCAGTGTCTAAAATTTTAATTGTTGAGTATTGATTAAGAAAATGAATTAAACTACCATTCTGTTCAAAATCTTTTTTAAACCATTTAAATAGTTTAGAGAGTTTTATCCTTTCTTTAGAAAGTTTATTTTTTGATGTGTCAGTTAAAAATTCTTTAGTAGCGTTAGTTAATTGTTCGTTTAATGTTGAAGCTATAAATGCTTCATTTTGAAGTTTAGGACAAGATATAGAAGCACAAACAATAGCAAAATGAATACGTGGTTCGTCCATTTTTCTTAAAATGTTGTGTTCAATGTCGTTAAGATTTTGCCATTGGTCTCCAAGTTTCCATAACCGCTGATCCCAAGGGTTTTTAATGTCTTTTATGCTTTTAATTGGGTAATTTCTTAAAATTAAGTCTATGGTTAAGGCATTGTAAGCGTTAATCCAATAGGCTAGTTTATCGTTTTTTGTCCAATTATCTGTAGGCTGATGAGTTTTTAGTTGTTTTATATAACTCTGTAAGGTTTTAAAATCGGTTTTAAATCCTTTATAATCTACACTGCCTTTTTTTGAAACATGCTTTTTTAGTAGGGTATTAAAAATGGAATGATTAAAAGCTTCTTTGTAAACAATTTCAGTGGTTTCTGTAATACCTTCATTACTAACGGTTTCGTTTTCTCCAAAACTAATTTTTACAGCATTATCTTTCTTAGCAAGTTGAGAATGTGTAGATGTTTCGCTATTAGGTCTTATCTTAATTGTAGTTAGTGAAGCTGAGCAAAGTGCTGTAGATAAAAGTGTTATTATTAATACGGATAAAAATTTCATGCTTTTATATTAGTCATCATTTCTTTAAAGGATACAATTCTTGATTTATAAAATCCTTCGGAAATGTTTCATCTCCTTCAAAACCTAGTTCAATGTCTCTACCATTATGTGGTACATAATTGGTTTTAAAAAGATAATCCCAAAGACTTAATGTTAGTCCGTAATTAACACCATAGCTTACATGTTTTGGCAGTTTTTTTACATGATGCCAAATGTGCATTTTAGGATTATTAAAAATATATTTTAAATACCCGTAATCCCAACCCAAGTTAGCATGGTTTAAATGCCCAATGGCAATAGCAAAGAAATAAATAATTGCGACATCTTGTGCACTATAGTTTGCAATAATAGCTAATGGAATATAGCGTATAGAGTTATAAACAACAGGTTCCATCCAATGGTAACGCAGATGTGCAGCAAAGCCCATTTGTTTTACAGAATGGTGTACTTTATGAAAATTCCATAACCATGGTACTCGATGTAGAAGGCGATGCGTATTCCATTGTACAAAGTCATTGACTATAAAAAAGAGGAATAACCCTAGCCATTTTGGTAATTGTGTGGCATCAAACAATTGAAAACTAGATAAAGACAAGCCAACTGCGCTTAAGGTATCATTAAACACTTCTGATACCGTGTTAGATAACGCAATTAGAATAATGAGGTTTAGAATAAAAAAATTGAAGAACATATAAAATGTATCTAACCAAAAATCTTTTCTAAAAACACTTTGATTTTTTCGCCAAGGAAAAAGAATTTCAAGCAACCAAACCACCAATGAAATTGCAATTAAGCTATAAAAATAATTGTCCCAATGGTTAAGATCTACAAGTTCATATTTAAGATAATTCCAGTAGCCAGAATATGAGTTTTTAATAATGTCTATGTATTTTTCCATACCATACAATCGTAAGAGTTGGTGTTACTTTTTATTAATTTCAAATGTAGTTAAAACAATATAATTTTTGTTTTTTCAATTTGCTACTAATTGCCAACGCTTTGGTCTTGTTGGCGACGCTTATCGTATTTTAAATCTTTAAGCAAATTAGATTTTATACCTATAAAGAAATTCCAAGACGATCGATCACTAAACGGTATCCAAGTAAAATTCATTCGCCAGCTTAACAAATCACGTTCAAAACGTAACTGTGTGTAGGTAAAACCTTTATTTAACACGTCGTAACCAGAAGACGCTCCAACGCTCCAACGTGGAGAAAATTCTACATCACCAGAAAACATAAGTGAGTGAGACGATACTTGGTTTTGCCTCCTTGTATTTGCATAATTAACGGCATAGGCTAAACGCAAATTCCATGGCATTTTGTAGGTATAGAAATCGTTGTTCTCTTTTTCTTCGTCTTTGTCATTACCATTAAGACGTTTGTCTGCAAAATCTTGTGTTTTTCCAAAAAGCCCATCTGTACGTCCACCAGATCGTGCGGCCTCTTGTGCTGCAGCTTTATCTTCTTCAGATTCTTCCCCAGAAAAACTAGCGTTAGAGAGTGTGTAACTTATATTCATGTTTGCAGAAGTTAATCTAAATAGACTACCGCCATTATCAATATTAAAGGTGTTAATTTTGTTGTTATTATTGTCTAAGGCATAAGGATCTAGAGTCATGCCAAAATTAATACTCATCTTTTTGTTTAAGATTTGTGTACCACCACTAACTCGTACAGGGCTAAATTTTAAAGAATCCGCAGCAACATCATAAGCTGTAGAGAAATTTAAGTTATTAAGTATAAATATTTTTTCGGGCTCAGTTTTTGTAGAATCTTTGGCACGTATTTTTGCTTCAATATTATTACCAACAGAAAGCCCTACATTGCTCGAAAATCGGTTGCCTGGTTGCCCAAACAATGAGTTTTCAAATCGTGTATATTCTTCTGAGGTTGTACCGTCGGCATCAATAATATCGTAGGTTTCATAATACTGATTAAAAGCAGGAGTAATATTATAACTAAGCGATGGTCTTATAACATGTCTTATGGCTTGTATTTTGGGGTCTTTTCCTTCTTTTTCAAAATTAAACATACCATATAAGGTTGTACCAATACTAGCACCAACATTATAGGTTAAATACCTGTCAAATCCATTTTTATTAATAGTAACCACTTCATCATTTGCAGTATCGTAAAAGCGTTTTATGGTTTTTAAAGTCCAATTTTCTTCTAAATTTGCGTTAGCACTAACACTAAAATGGTTAAATATTTTAAAATTAGTGGTAAGTGGAATACTATGTTTTATACCAGATACTGCATCATTAAACATTTCACTTTTTCCAAATATAGAGTCTGTTGTTTTAATACGGTATTCTCCTCTTGTATTTAATTGAAAGTTAATATTTTGAATTACCCCTTTTTTACTTCCTGTTTTTGGTGCAAACGGAAATACTCTACCCATTGATGCTTGCATAGTAGGTAAGGTTAAATTTATAGCTTCGGTATTTGTGTTTTGAGAATGTGTTGCAGATAAGCTTAAATTTACTTGAGGCTCGCCTTGAAAAGATTTAGAATACGAAACCGAAGATGCTAAAGTGTTATTTAAAGCATTAGACTGATTTTGTTGATTTACAGATTGTTGATAATAGTTGCTACTACCTAAATTTACCGAAGCAGAAAACCGTGAACTCGGATTAGATTTTGAATCTTGGCTATGCGACCACCTAAAATTGTAAATGGTACTTTGAGAAAAATCTGAAAAACCACGTTCGCTTTTTAATAAATTTTCATACCTAAAGGATACATTGCCTCTGTATTTGTAGCGTTTTACGTAATTATTTTCTAATCGCAGTCCGTAACTGCCATTGGTATAATAATCTCCTAAAACAGCCAAATCTAAATAATCGCTTATGGCAAAATAATAGCCACCATTTTGTAAAAAATAACCACGATCATTACCAGAGTCTTCACCAAATGACGGAAAAATAATGCCAGAAGTTTGTTTTTTTGACATAGGAAAAAAAGCAAATGGCAAAGCAATTGGTGTAGGTACACCGTAAATTTCCATAATAGTTGGGCCAACTACTATTTTTTTGCCAGGTACAAATTTCATTTTAGATGTTATAAACTGGTATTCTGGGTCTTCTTCATTCTCTGAAGTTGTAAAACGCGCATTAGCCATATAAATGGTAGAGTCATTTTCTCTTTTTGTAATAGGCGCATTAATAAAGAAACTTTGTTGCTCTGTACGTGTATTATAAATGATAGATTTTTTAGTTTCAATATTAAAAATTATAGAATCGGGCTCAATAACATTACTACCTTGAGTAAACACTGGTCTTTGAGAATACCCAGTAGAATCTTTTAAACGACCAGCATACACCAATTTTTTACTGTAATCTATAACAATTGTACCAGCAGTAATTTCCATATCTTCATAATTAACTTTTGCTTCGTTATAAAGGTATATTTTTTCTTTTTTCTGGTTTATAGAAACATAATCGGTAGCCTTGTAGGTAACAATAGTTTTTAAAAACGCATTGTTTTTTATAGAATCTTGCTTTGTAGAGTCTATAGGTTTTGTGTTAATTGGCGCGTTGTCTAATATAGAGTTTGCAGTAATAGTAGTAGTGTCCTTTACCTTTTTTGGCGGAATTGCTCTGCTCGTTTTAGGTAATTCTTGTGCTAAGCTAAACGTGTTAATTAACACAGTAAAACTCAGAGTTAAAAGTAGGTGTAGGTTTTTTGTACGCAATCCTTTTAAATGTATTTTTGTAAAAAGTATGGCTCGGTTTTTGAAAAACCAAAATTACATATATTTTTTTGTGATTATTAATAATACTGATAAAGTTTAAAAATAGACTTTTAACAAAATAATAAAAGACTTTAAACCGTTAACTAAACATGCAAACGAACAGCAAATATAGTATAGTATTCCTTACACTAACATTTATTATTTCTTTAACACATCACGGATTTTTATCTGCACAAAACGATAAGTTTGTTGTCGTATTAGATGCTGGGCACGGTGGCGGAGACTCTGGTAACACTGGTAATGGTTATAAAGAAAAAAACATTGCATTAAAAGTTGTTTTAGAAGTAGGAAAGGCACTACAAAAAAATAAAAATATAAAAGTAATTTACACCAGAAAAACAGATGTTTTTATTCCGTTACACAAGCGAGCGTCTATAGCTAATAAGGCAGATGCAGATTTGTTTGTGTCTATTCATTGCAATGCGCACAGCTCGCAAGCAAGAGGTACAGAAACATGGGTTTTGGGTGAAAAAAATACAGGACGAAATTTTGAAGTCGCCAAACGCGAAAATGAAGTTATTTTTTTAGAAGATAACCATGAAGAAAATTATGCAGGTTTCGATCCAAGCTCGCCAGAATCTACAATTGCAATAGGTATAGAGCAAGAAATCTACGTTGAGCAAAGTATCATTTTGGCTCGTAAAATTGAAGATCGTTTTATGAGTACCGCAAAGCGAAAAAGTAGAGGTTTAAAACAGGGCAGTTTATTAGTTATTCGTAATACATACATGCCAAGTGTTTTGGTAGAAGTAGGGTTTTTAACCAATAACAGAGAAGGTGCTTATCTCAATACAAAAAAAGGACAGTCTAAAATGGCAATGGCCATAAAAAATGCTATTATAGATTACAAAAAAGAACTCGACCAAAATGTTGGTAGCAATTTAATTGGTATTCAAAATGAAATTACAGAAGACCAGCCACAAATAATTAAAGACGTTATTTTTAAAATTCAAATAGCGGCAAGTTCGCGTAGTTTGGCAGCCAAATCCTATAATTTTAAAGGATTGCCAGAAATTTCAAGAAAAAAAACAGGATCAATATATAAGTATTTTACTGGTGCAACTTCAAACTACACAAAAGCAAAGCAATTACAAAGTAAAGCAAAATCTAAAGGGTTTCCAGATGCTTTTATTGTTGCCTATAAAGACGGCACAAAAATAGATGTACCCAAAGCCTTAAAATCTAATAGCAATTAGAAATAATATTCGCATATTTATTCCTAACTTTGTTACCAAATCAAAGTAAAGCCCATTGAAAATTTCAAGAGAAATTAAAACTGCAGTACTGGTATTGTCTGGTATAGCACTGTTTATATATATGTTTTCTTATTTAAAAGGAGAAGACTTATTTTCTAACACCGAAACATTTTATACTGAGTTTAATTACAATGCACTAAAAAAAGCATCGCCTGTTACCGTTAAAGGCAACAAAATAGGTATGGTAGAAGATGTCAGGTACGATTTTAAGTCGGGTAAAACCGTTGTAGAATTTTCTGTAAACCCAGAATTAAAATTCTCTAAAAATAGCCGTATGCGCTTATACCAAACAGGTTTAATGGGCGGCAATGCTTTGGCTATTATTGATGCTAAAGATGGAGACATTGCAAAACCAGGAGATTACATCATTTCAGAAATTAAACCTGGGTTAGTTACAACTTTAGAGAAAGATTTTTCTGGAGTTAGTGAAAATTTAGGCATAACACTTCGTTCTACAGATACGTTAATGACAAATTTAAATGCACTAGTTGTTGATGAGTCTGATAACGGACTAAAACAAACATTAACAGAGTTAAACTCAACCTTAAAAGCCTTTAAAAGTTTGTCTTTTTCAATAGAAAATGTTGTAAAGCAAAATGATAAAAAAATTACCTCTGCTTTAGATAGTTTTGAAAAAATAAGTGCAGAATTAGCCCTTTTAACTAAAGATTTAAATAAAGCAGAACTGTCTAAAACCATAAAAGATTTTGATGCCACACTAGTAACCATCAATAAATTAATAACGGGTCTTAATAACGGTGAAGGTTCTATGGGCAAGCTTTTAAAAGACGATGCACTTTACAAAAATTTAGAAGGAGCATCTAAAGAAATGGAATTATTACTCTTAGATATAAAGTTGCATCCGGCCAGATACAGACGTATTTTATCTAAAAAGGAAATTCCTTACAAAGCACCAACAGAAGCACAATTAAATAATTAGATTTTTTTAGAATATGGAATATTTACCAAACATAGCCTTTGCACTCATTCTTATATTAGGTATCGGTTATTTTGTCAAAAACATAAAAAAACTTATACGCAATATAAAATTAGGAAAAGAGTTTGATGCAAGCGGTAATAAAGCGCAACGTTGGGGCAACGTGCTGCGTATTGCATTAGGGCAGAGTAAAATGGTAAAACGACCAGTTTCTGGATTTTTGCATGCCATTGTATATGTCGGTTTTGTTATTATAAATATTGAAGTTTTAGAAATAATCATTGATGGTCTTTTTGGGACACATCGTATAGGTTCTAAAATATTACCAACCTCTGTTTACGGATTTTTAATAGGTACTTTTGAAGTGTTAGCGACTTTAGTTTTAGTTTCTGTAATTGTATTTTGGGTTCGTAGAAATGTCATAAAAATTAAACGTTTTTTAAGTAGTGAAATGACAGGTTGGCCAAAAAGCGATGGTAATATTATTTTGTATTTTGAAGTTGTTTTAATGTGTCTATTCTTGGTAATGAATGCAACAGATGTAACTTTTCAAACTGCAAATTCTGGTAATATTATATCTCAATTTATATCACCTTGGTTTGAAGGTTTATCTGTAAACACGTTACATATCATTGAGCGTACAGCTTGGTGGATTCATATTATTGGTATTTTAATTTTCTTAAATTATTTATACTTCTCTAAACATTTGCATATTTTATTAGCATTTCCAAATGTTTATTTCGGTAGCGTTACTCCCAAAGGAAAAGTTAATAATCTTGAAGCTGTTACTGCAGAAGTAAAATTAATGATGGACCCAGATGCAGACCCGTTTGCAGCACAGCCCGAAGGTGCAGAAGACGACACACCAGCTAAGTTTGGTGCTAGTGATGTAATGGATTTAACACAAGTACAGTTACTAAACGCATACACATGTACAGAATGTGGTCGTTGTACATCGGCTTGTCCTGCAAATCTTACAGGCAAAAAATTATCGCCTCGTAAAATTATGATGGATACGAGAGATCGTTTAGAAGAAGTCGGAAAAAACATAGACCTCAATAAAGGCAAATTTGTAGATGACGGTAAGCAACTACTTGGAGATTATATTACAAACGAAGAGTTATGGGCATGTACAACCTGCAATGCGTGTGTTGAAGAATGCCCCGTAAGTATAAACCCATTATCTATTATATTAGATATGCGCCGTTATTTAGTAATGGAACAAAGTGCTGCGCCAATGGAACTTAATACTATGATGACCAATATAGAAAACAACGGAGCACCTTGGCCTTACAACCAAATGGATCGTTTAAATTGGAAAGACGAAAAATAAATGAAGTTTATAGATTTAAAAGTTGATGAGTTTATGTAAAAAACTTTGAAACTTATAAACTTTGAAAACTTTGAAACTTAAAAAACATGAGCGAGCAACTAAAAGTGCCAACAATGGCAGAGTTTATGGCAGAAGGCAAACAACCAGAAATTTTATTTTGGGTAGGTTCTGCTGGCAGTTATGACGATAGAGCAAAGAAAATCACAAAAGCATTTGTTAAAATATTGCACAAAGCCAATGTAGATTTTGCAGTTTTAGGCACAGAAGAAAGTAATACTGGCGATGTTGCAAAACGTGCAGGAAACGAATTTTTGTTTCAAATGCAAGCCGTAATGAATATAGAAGTACTTAATGCTTACAACATAAAACGTATTGTAACCTGCGATCCACATTCATTTAATTGTTTAAAAAATGAATATCCAGATTTAGGAGGTAACTACGATGTTGTACACCACACACAATATATAGAAGAGTTAATGAAATCTGGCCGTTTAACTGTTGAAGGTAAAACGTATAAAGGCAAACGTATTACGTTTCACGATCCGTGTTATTTAGGTAGAGCCAATAGTGTGTACGATGCACCACGAGACGTGCTTAAAAAAACAAATGCAACTTTAATAGAAATGAAACGTCATAAAGGTACTGCGTTGTGTTGTGGAGCTGGTGGAGCACAAATGTTTAAAGATGCAGAACCAGGCAATAAAGAAATTAATGTACTTAGAACAGAAGACGCATTACAAACCAAACCCCAAATTATCGCCACTGGTTGTCCGTATTGTAATACCATGATGACTGATGGTGTAAAGTTTAAAGAAAAAGAAACAGAAATTGCCGTTATGGATATTGCAGAATTAATTGCAAATGCTTAAAAAGCAACAAACGTAAATTAAATACATGCTAGTTAACTTTGATACCCTACCAGAAGAATCTCGTATTTGGATATACCAAGCTAATCGTTCATTTACAGAAAATGAAATCACAGAAATTACATCTAAATTAGAAGTGTTTATTGAGGCTTGGACAGCGCATGGTAAAGATTTACAAGCGGGTTTCAAAATAGTTTATAAACGTTTTATTGTTATTGCATTAAATCAGAATTTAAATAACGCTACAGGTTGCTCTATTGATGCGTCCGTACATTTTATTCAACAATTAGAAAAGGATTATACTATAGATTTAATGGATAAAATGAATGTGTCTTATAAGCAAGGAGAATTTATTGCGCACAAAACATTAATAGATTTTAAGAAAATGGCAAAGCAGAATGCCGTTTCAAAAAACACCATAGTTTTTAATAATTTAGTTGTAAATATAGCAGAGTTTAAAGAGAACTGGGAAGTGCCTGCAAGCCAAAGTTGGCATAGCAGGTTTTTGAGCTAATTGCAATAAAACAAAGCGCAAATTGTATTATTAGCATACCTTAGTACAGTAAAATTTAAACCCATTTCATTAAAATATTACGAGAAATGGGTAAGTCTTCAAAATTAATTTCAGAAAAAAATTATACATAGATTTTGTAGGTCTATAAATGTACCCTAAAGGCTTTAAAAATTATATTTATTGTAGTATTTTGGCATAGTATTCGTTAACAATACATTAAACGAAAAATCCACAATGCGTTATTTCAATTTTATTTTATTATTTGCTTGTTTTCAAATTAGTTTTTCACAAGCGTCTGCTAAAAATCCGTTACGTACTAATGATACTATTGCTCAACAAAGATGGGTTGATAGTCTATACAATTCTATGTCGGTAGAAGAACGTATAGGGCAGCTTTATATGGTACAAGTATTTTCTAACGAAAGTGTTAAGAAAAAAAATGAAATTATAAATCTTATAAAACAACAACACATTGGTGGGGTTATTTATTCAAAAGGAGGTCCAGTACGGCAAGCCAAATTAAATAACGAATTGCAAGCGGCTGCAAAAATTCCGCTTTTAGTTGGTATGGATGCAGAATGGGGTTTGAGTATGCGGCTAGATTCGACTTACGCATTTCCTTGGAATATGACGCTTGGTGCAATTACAGATAACACGTTAGTAGAGCAAACTGGCCGCCAAATAGGAGAACATTGTAAACGTATTGGAGTACATTTTAATTTTGCGCCAGTTGTAGATATTAATACCAACCCCAAAAATCCAATAATTGGCAACCGTTCTTTCGGAGAAGATAGAGATAATGTAACCCAGAAGAGTCTGGCCTTTATGAAAGGGATGCAAAGTGCTGGTGTTATGGCAAATGCCAAACATTTTCCAGGCCATGGAGATACGGAAGCAGATTCGCATTTAACCTTACCAACAATTAATTTTAGTAAAAAACGTATAGATTCTATTGAGCTATATCCATACAGAAAACTTATTAAACAAGGGTTGTCTAGTGTTATGGTTGCACATCTAAATGTGCCAAGTTTAGAATTGCGACGAGATTTTCCGTCATCATTATCTAAATATATCGTAACAGATATATTAAAAGAGAAGTTAGGTTTTAAAGGACTTATCTTCACAGATGCACTAACTATGAAAGGTGCTGCAGATTATATTGAAAAAAGTGTAGATGGTATTACTCCAAAAAAGCTAATAAAAGGTGGAGAAATTGATGTAATGGCTTTTTTAGCAGGAAACGATGTTATGTTAATGTCCGAAAATCCACAAAAAGGTATTGAGCGTTTTAAGGAAGCTTACAGCGATGGCACAATTACTGAAGCACGCTTGGCACATTCGGTAAAAAAAATATTGATGTCTAAGTATAAAGTTGGTCTAAATAATTATGCGCCTATCGGAATTTCTAATTTGGTTGAAGATCTAAATAGACTAAAGGACGATACATTATATGAAGCTTTAATGGAAAATGCTATTACGGTTGTAAAAAACAAAAATTCAGTTTTGCCTTTACGAAATTTAGAAACTAAAAAAATAGCTTATGTAGCTTTAGGTGATACTAAGGGTTCTGCTTTTTTAGACGGTTTAAAAAAGTACACGCAAGTTACGCACATAAAGGCAGATAAATTAGATGGTGTTATTTCAAAACTTCAAAATTATAATACCGTAGTTGTAGGGTTTCATAAGTCTAATGCAAACCCATGGAAAGGGTTTAAGTTTTCACAAAAAGAGCTCGCTTGGTTACACGAAATTGCCAGAACAAATACTATAATATTAGATGTTTTTGCAAGGCCGTATGCGCTTAACGATTTGTCGTCTATAGAAAATATTGAAGCCATAGTAGTGAGTTATCAAAACAGCAAAATTGCACAACAAAAATCGGCGCAACTTATTTTTGGAGGTATAGCTGCAAAAGGAAAATTGCCTGTAAGTGCTGGTCAGTTTTTCTCTGTTGGTGCAGGAGAATCCTTTAATGCGTTATTAAATTTAAGTTACGGATTGCCAGAGCGTGTTGGTGTAGATTCAAAATTGTTAAGTAAAATAGATTCGGTAGCAAATTATGCCATTACTAATAAAATGACACCAGGTATTCAGTTATTAGTTGCACGAAAAGGTAAAGTTATCTATAACAAAAATTTTGGGCATCACACCTATTCAAAAAAGAATAAAGTAGAATTTAATAATGTGTATGATGTAGCCTCATTAACCAAAATTTTAGCAACGCTACCTGTGGTTATGGAACTCGAAGAAAGAGGTTCTATTTCATTAAATGCTAAATTAGGTACATTAATGCCAGCATATAAAACCTCTAATAAAAAGAATATAACTTTAAAAAAAATGCTATCACATTATGCACAATTAAAACCATGGGTACCATTTTATTATGCCACTTTAGACACCGTAACTAAAAAACCAGATCCTAAATATTACAGAACAAAACGCGCAAAAGGATTTAATATAGAGGTAACAAATACACTTTTTTTGCGGAACGATTATAAAGATTCTATTCAGCAAATTATAAAAGATACCGATTTATTATCTACGTTGCGTTATAGATATAGCGATTTGCCATATTATATTCTTAAAAAATATTTAGAAGATTTTTACGACAAGCCATTAAATGAAATAGCCGATGATCGATTTTATAAATCATTGGGAGCAAATTATACCACTTATAACCCACGTAAAAAATTCAAACTAAAAAACATTGTACCCACAGAGATAGACAATTATTACCGTTATAAAAAAATACATGGTTATGTGCACGATATGGGTGCAGCAATGCAAAACGGAGTTGGTGGCCATGCCGGTGTTTTTAGTAATGCAAACGATGTGGCAAAGCTTATGCAAATGTATTTACAAAAAGGGTTTTATGGAGGTAAACGTTATTTTAAAAGTGAAACCTTAGATAAGTTTACAACCTGCCATTATTGCCATAACGATAACCGAAGAGGTATAGGTTTTGATAAACCTCAGTTAGGCGAAGAAGGCCCAACTTGTGGCTGTTTATCTATGGATAGTTTTGGGCATTCGGGCTTTACAGGTACGTATGCTTGGGCGGATCCAGAACAAGAAATTGTATATGTGTTTTTAGCGAATAGAACCTACCCAGTTGCAGGCAATAATAGGTTGCTAAGAGAAAATATTAGAACAGAAATTCAGCGGTTTATATACGAAGCAATTATTGAATAACTTAAAAATGAGATGAGATAAAAAATTTGGAAAGACCATAACGTTATTTCTTGTAGTTAAAAATTAGTTCTATTTAGATTTCAATTTTAAAACCTTGTAACTAAATATGTACTTTTATTATATTCAAAGATTCAAAGATTCAAAGATTTAAACTTTAAATATTTTCAAACTATAATACATTCAAACTTTAAAAACTTTAAAAACTTTAATACTTTAATACACAAATGAGAATAGGCATAGTATGTTACCCAACATTTGGTGGCAGTGGAGTAGTAGCGACAGAGTTAGGTTTAGAACTTTCTAAACGTGGACACGAAATTCATTTTATAACTTATAAGCAACCTGTGCGTTTAGAATTGCTGAGTACTAATGTGCATTTTCATGAAGTTACTGTACCAGAATATCCGTTGTTTCACTACCAACCGTATGAGTTAGCACTATCGAGTAAATTGGTAGATATGGTAAAATTGCACGGCATACAATTATTACATGTGCATTATGCCATTCCGCATGCTTATGCCGCATATATGGCGCAACAAATGCTTTTAGATGAAGGTATTTTAGTACCAATTGTAACCACATTGCACGGTACAGATATTACTTTGGTTGGCAGCCATCCGTTTTACAAACCAGCCGTAACATTTAGTATTAACAAATCTGATGCAGTAACTTCAGTTTCAGAAAGTTTAAAGAAAGATACCTTACGTCTTTTTAATATCGAAAAAGAGATACACGTTGTACCAAATTTTATAGATTTAGAAAAACTAACCGATAGTTTTACAGATTGCCAACGCGAAATTATGGCAGCTGATAATGAGCGTATTATAACACATATTAGTAATTTTAGAGAAGTAAAACGCATACCAGATGTTATAAAAATATTTTATAACATTCAGAAAAAAACACCAGCAAAACTGATGATGGTTGGTGAAGGTCCAGAAAAAGAAGGAGCAGAACAATTGGTTGAAACGCTAGGTATTAAGGATCGTGTTATTTTTCTTGGTAATAGTAATGAAATAGATAAAATACTATGCTTTAGTGATTTGTTTTTGTTACCATCGCAAACCGAAAGTTTTGGACTTGTAGCGCTAGAAGCTATGGCAAATAGTGTACCTGTAATATCAACAGATGCAGGTGGTTTGTCTGAGGTTAATGAAGATGGGTTTTCGGGCTATTTAAGTACGGTGGGTGATGTAGAAAATATGTCTAAAAACGCACTAAAAATACTAGAAAATACTGCGACCTTAAATCAATTTAAAACCAATGCTAAACTGCAATCAAAAAAATTCGATTTACATCATATTGTACCCATGTACGAAGCAATTTATAAAAAAACCTTAAAGCAGTTTTTGACTAATTAAATAAGACAAACAACAAATGAAAATATTTTCTAAAGAACAAATTTACGACGGAGACAAACGGACTACTGAGTTGCAAAATATAAGTTCTACAGACCTAATGGAACGTGCAGGTTTACAGATATTTAACTGGTTACATACACGTATGCAAGGCGCACAAGTTCCTATACATGTATTTTGTGGTATAGGAAATAATGGAGGAAATGGTTTAGTATTGGCAAGACACTTAGTTACACATGGTTATAATGTTACCACTTACATTATTAATTGTAGCGACAAACGATCTAAAGATTTTTTAATTAATTACGACCGTATAAAAAACGTAACTAAAGATTGGCCAAAAATGTTGAGTTGTAAAGCCGATTTTGCAGAAATTATAATTGAAGAAAAAGATATTATTGTAGATGCTGTTTTTGGTATAGGTATTAACCGACCACCAAATGATTGGGTGCAGCAATTGTTTCAAAAATTTAAAGCATCAAAAGCATTTACATTAGCAATAGATACACCTTCTGGGTTATATACAGACAAGCCTGTAGAAGATGAAAATGCAGTTGTCTATGCTAATTATACCTTAAGTTTTCAATCTCCTAAATTGGTGTTTTTCTTACCAGAAACTGCAAAATATACCATAGAATGGGAAGTATTAGATATTGGCTTAGATCGCAATTATTTAATGCAGACGGAGACAGAGGCAGAGCTCATTTCAAAATACGAAGTTTTACCAGTATATAAACCCAGAGAAAAATTTGCGCACAAAGGAGATTTTGGTCACGCAATGCTAGTTGGTGGAAGTTATGGTAAAATAGGCGCCGTTAATTTAGCCAGTAAAGCCGCCTTAAGTGCTGGTGCGGGTTTAGTTACTGCTTATATTCCTAAATGTGGTTATCATAGCATGCAAGCGGCTTTACCAGAAGTTATGCTGGTTACAGACAAAAATGAAACAGAAATTACAACTATTAATTTTGAAATAAAACCAACCGTAATTGGTATTGGTGTTGGGCTAGGGACTTTAACCCAAACGGCAAAAGCTTTTGAAGCATTTTTAAAGCACAACAAAACACCTTTAGTTATAGATGCAGATGCTATAAATTTACTTTCAGAAAATAAAAATTTATTAAAATTATTGCCAGAGAAAACCGTTTTAACACCACACCCAAAAGAATTACAACGTTTAATAGGCAAATGGTCTAATGATTTTGAAAAGCTAGAAAAAGTAAAAACGTTTTCAAAAACGTATAATGTTATTGTTTTAATAAAGGGAGCACATTCAATCACTGTTTATAAAGATAAATTGCGGGTTAATACCACAGGTAACCCAGGTATGGCAACAGCTGGCAGCGGAGATGTATTAACTGGTATTATAACAGGCTTAATTGCTCAGAGTTACGAACCTTTAGTAGCAACAATTTTTGGAGTGTATTTACATGGAAAAGCAGCAGATATTGCTTTAGAGGATTTTGGTTACCAAAGTTTAATTGCCAGTAATATTATAGATACTTTAGGTAAAGCATACCTAGATTTATTTAAACAACCCGAAAAACCTCAAGTAGAAGAACAATAAATAGCATGCTATACATACGTGATTAAACGAGCTAAATTGCTTATTTTTTTGCTAATATCATTTCTGTATTAAAATTACCGCTATAAAATCCCTTTTTACCTTTCTTTTTAACACAAAAAGAAACCGTAAACAGGTTATGCTTTATTTTTCTGTTTTAAATAAAGAGAAAAAACATCGTTATCTTTTACAGTAATTTTAATGCAAAAATGGTATAATTATCACTTAAAATGAGTCATATTATTTGTTTTTAAAGCTTCTATTTCAATTTTAAATAAAAAAACGTAACAAAACCGATTATATTAAATTTTGAATAACACATTTGTACAATAATATTCAAAATTTATAGTTCATTTTAAGTGATAATTTTATGCAGCAATTGGTATAATGCTAAGCTTTATTAGCTACTAAAGTTACCTTTAATTCAATATCATCGTTAATAAAACGATCACCTAAATTATCAAAAAACGATTTAGAACCATATTTTATTTGCCATTTAGAACGATCAATAGTAAACGTTTCGCTTGTTAAAGTCATTGTGCTATCTTTTATAGCTGTCTGCACAAAAAATGTAATATTGTTTGTTACCTCTTTAATAGTTAAATTACCAGAAAGCATCGTTTTTCCATCGTTAGTTTTTATACCAGTAACTTCAAATTTTGCATTAGGATAAGCTTCAACATCAAAGAAATCTGCATTTTTTAAATGGCCAGCTAATTTAGCATTACCTTCATCTTCTACAGGTATGTCAGTTACAGAAATACTAGTCATGTCTATAGTAAACTTCCCGCTTTTTACTTTTCCATCGGTAACCGTAACCATACCCTCAGCGATAGAAATTACCCCATTATGCGACCCTGTTGGTTTAAAACCTTTCCACTCAATCTTAGAGTTTTCTGGGTTAGCGTTGTAAGTTGTTGCAGTTGCCTCAGCAGTTACAGCAGCTTTTGCCGCTTTCGTATCTGCTTCTTTAGCTTTTTCTCCACAACTTGTAAATGTTGTAATTACAACAAGTGTTAAAAATTTTAAAATAGATGTTTTCATAAATTGTAAAAATTAGTGTTTGTTAAATTTTGCTTGCAAAGCTAATACTAAGTTACAAAAAGCTATCATAAATAAATGTTAATGACATTTTGACATTTTTAAAATTATGGCAGTACTTTTGCAAACTAATTTAGCAATTGTAATTTGAGATTATTCAGATTAAAAAACGTCTTTTTTGTTTAACAATGTTGTATCAAAAAAAAAACAATTTTTAATCTGAGTAAGTTTGAATTATATATGGAATAAAATTAAAGACCTAAAGCAAAAACTCAACATGAGTAAGACAGATAAGAATACCGAAGTAGAAGAGCCACAACTTAAAAACGTAACTGAAGACACAGAAAACGTAAATGTTGAAGAGCAGCAAAAAGAAGAAAAATCTTTAGAAGCGCAATTGCAAGACCAATTAGCTTCAGAAAAAGATCAATTTATGCGTTTGTTCGCAGAATTTGAGAATTACAAAAAACGAACATCAAAAGAACGCATAGAGTTGTTTAAAACTGCTAGCCAAGATGTTATGGTGTCTATGTTGCCAATTCTCGATGATTTTGAACGTGCACTCACACACATTGAAGACGATAAAGAAGCCGAAGAATTACGTAAAGGTGTATTGTTAATTTACAACAAATTAATAACCACTTTAGAGCAAAAAGGCTTGTCTAAAATAGACGTAAAACAAGGAGACACTTTTAATGCAGATAACCATGAAGCTATAACTCAGATACCAGCTCCGAGTGATGATTTAAAAGGAAAAGTTATAGATGTTATAGAGCGAGGTTATAAATTAGGAGACAAAGTTATCCGTTTTCCAAAAGTAGTTATAGGGCAATAATAAAAGCAATCCCGATGTTTCGGGCAATATTATGAAAGAAGATTATTACGACATATTAGGTGTTTCCAAAAACGCTACAGATTCTGAAATAAAAAAAGCGTATCGCAAGATGGCTTTAAAATATCACCCAGATAAAAACCCAGATAATAAGGACGCCGAAGACAAGTTTAAAAAAGCTGCAGAAGCCTACGAAATTTTAAGTAATGCCGATAAAAAAGCACGTTACGATCAGTTTGGTCACCAAGCCTTTGATGGTAGTGGCGGCGGATTTGGTGGTGGTGGCATGAATATGGATGACATATTTAGCCAATTTGGAGATATTTTTGGCGGTGGAGGCTTTAGTGGTTTTGGCGGCGGCGGAAGACAACGTGTAGTTAAAGGTAGTAATTTACGTATCCGTGTTACACTTTCTCTTGAAGATATTGCAAACGGTGTTGAGAAAAAAATTAAAGTAAAACGAAAAGTACAAGCCACTGGTACAACCTATAAAACCTGTACAAATTGTAATGGTGCTGGGCAAGTTACCAGAGTAACCAATACTATTTTAGGACGTATGCAAACATCTGCTGCCTGCCCAACATGCGGTGGAGCTGGTCAATCTATAGATAAAAAACCTGCAGATGCAGATGCGCAAGGACTAAGAGTAGAAGAAGAAACAGTTTCTGTTAAGATACCAGCTGGTGTTGAAGACGGCATGCAACTAAAAGTTACAGGAAAAGGTAATGCTGCTCCAGGAAATGGCATTGCCGGAGATTTATTAGTAGCAATACAAGAAGAAAACCACCCAACCCTAAAGCGAGAAGGCGATAACTTACATTACGATATGTATGTTAGTTTACCAGATGCCGTTTTAGGTAACTCTAAAGAAATTGATACCGTAACAGGAAAAGTTAGAATAAAAATTGAACCAGGTGTACAATCTGGAAAAATTTTAAGACTTAGAGGAAAAGGCATACCAAGTATTAATGGTTATGGCAAAGGAGATTTGTTGGTACATGTTAATGTTTGGACACCAAAAACATTAAATAAAAAGCAGAAAGACTTTTTTGAAAGTATGAAAGAAGACGAACATTTTGTACCTAAACCAGAAAGTTCGGACAAGTCTTTTTTTGAAAAAGTAAAAGATATGTTTTCATAAGTAAACAAATAAATTTATAAGTTATGTTTTAAGCTTCAAGTTTTATCTTGAAGCTTTTTTTTTGACTAGTAATGAATAGATTTCATTGTTTTAATGTAAATTAGTAAACTATTTACTTAAATTTAGAACAATAATTTTAAATCAAAACTATTATGAATACTTGGGAAGTTGCAAAAAAATGGAAAGAGATGTGCAATCAAGGGAAAAACCTAGAGTGTATTAATGAGCTTTATGCAGAAAACGTTGTAAGCAAAGAAATGCCAGGAATGCCAGGCGAGTTAATTACAGGGCGCCAAAACGTTTGGAATAAAAGTAAACAATGGTTAGAAAGTGTTGAAGACTTTCATTCAAGTAGTATAAGTGAACCAATAGTTGCTGGTAATTTTTTTACTGCAAAAATGGATTTTGATTGTACATTTAAAGAACGTGGAAGACAAAAAATGGAAGAAGTTTGCGTGTACGAGGTTAAAGATGGTAAAATTGCTAGTGAGCAATATTTTTATTCAATAGATTAGGAATAATCCACAATAACCTTAAACTATTTAATCAATAACAGTGCTAATGCTTCTGCGGAAACTTTTAGCGCAAAAATAAACGCATTTAGAGTACAGTTTAGAGCGGTTAAAAATGAATATTTCTTCTTATTTAGATTTACATCTATTTTGTTTAATCACTAAATCCCTCAACTTTTGGACTTAATCCATTAAAAGTAAGTTTAAGGAAGTTTTAAAAACCAAAAAACCCGATTCAATTGAATCGGGTTTTTAGTGGTGGTGCCTCCAGGAATCGAACCAGGGACACAAGGATTTTCAGTCCTTTGCTCTACCAACTGAGCTAAGGCACCAATTGCATTGTTAAGCGAGTGCAAATATAATATTATTTTTAATATTCACAAAATAAAATCAAAAAAAAACATTTTATATTTGAAAAATAAATAACCTGTATGAATCTTATAATAGATGTAGGAAATACCTTTGTAAAGTTTGCCGTATTTAATAATGTAGATTTACTATACAAAACAAGCTTTAAACTTTTAGAGTTTGAAGAACACTACAAAACAATAAAGCGAGTTTTTCCTGAGCTTAAATGTGCTATAATTTCTTCAGTAGGCTATTTGTCTAAGCAACAAATTAATGGTGTAAAAAAAGATTTTAAAGTTGTAATACTAAATTCTGAAACTAAAGTGCCATTTTATAATCTATACAAAACACCAAACACGCTAGGTGTGGATCGTATTGCATTGGTATGCGCCTCAGTAAATACATTTTCCAATAAAAATGTATTAATTATAGATGCAGGTACTTGTATTACTTACGACTTTATTACAACTAAAAATGAATATCTCGGAGGAGCAATTTCACCTGGCTTACGTTTGCGTTACAAAAGCCTTAATGATTTAACAGCCAATTTACCATTATTAGAGACCAAACAACCCAAAACAATTATAGGTAATTCAACAGAATCATCAATACACTCGGGTATTGTAAACGGTGTAATTAAAGAAATAGACGGTGTTATAGACCATTATAAAGGTCAATATTCAGATTTAACAGTTATTTTAACAGGTGGAGATACCAATTTTTTGTCAAACCAATTAAAAAATAGCATATTTGCCAACATAAATTTTCTGCTAGAAGGTTTAAATTTTATTCTATTATATAATTCAAAATAATGATAAAACGACTCATTGTAATATGTATTGCAATTATAGGCTCTACAGCTTATGCACAACAAGGAACAGCATCTCCATATTCTTTTTATGGTATTGGTACTCTAAAATTTAAAGGTACTGTTGAAAATCGAAGCATGGGAGGATTAAGTGTTTACTTAGATAGTATTCATGTTAATTTAAAAAACCCAGCAGCTTACGTTGGCAAAAATATTGAAGGCTATCCTTTTGATAACGAAAGCAGACCTGTAAAATTTTCTATTGCAGGGACATCGTCAAGCTTAAATTTAGAAAGCGCTTCTCAATCGCAAAACACTAGTGTTTCATCTTTCGATTATCTTGCTATATCCGTGCCAATTGGTAAATTTGGGTTTGGATTTGGTCTTTTGCCCTATACATCGGTAGGCTATAAACAAGAAGATATTAATGAAGCCGAAGATAATAGATTAGAAAACCGTTATAGAGGTGAAGGTGGTCTAAACAGGGTCTTTGCAGGTTTAGGTTACAAAATATCAGATAAATTAAGCATTGGAGTAGATGTAAATTACAATTTTGGAAATGTAAAAAATACCGCTATTGCTGTAGCATATACACCCGAAGGAGACGTTGTACAATATCAAACAAGGCAAAATACACGATCGGATTTAAGTGGACTAAATCTTAATTTTGGATTGGCTTACAAATCAATGCTTACAGAACAATTAGAACTTTCTGCAACAGCAACTTTTTCGCCAGAGAATAGTTTAGTGTCAAAAAATCAACGTTCATATTCTACAGTAACAATTAATACTATAAATGAAGAAGAACTTGTTTTTAATACAATAAATGAAGATTTAGGTGCTTTAGAGCAAACAGATTTAGTTTTACCATCGCGTTTAACTTTTGGTGCTGGTATAGGTGCACCAAGATCTTGGTTTGTTGGTGCAGAATATACAATGCAAAACACATCAAAATTTTATAATCCAATTTTTAATACAAATAATTCAACCTTCGAAAACGCATCTCAAATCTCAGTTGGTGGTTTCTATATTCCCAATTATAATGCCTTTTCTGGGTATTTTAAGCGTGTAGTTTATAGAGCTGGTTTTAACTTTGGCAACACAGGTTTGGTTATAAAAAATGAATCCATTAAAGAGTTTGGCATGTCTTTTGGTTTAGGATTACCAGTTGGCAATCGCAGTTTGTTTTCTAACGCAAATTTAGGAGTAGAATTAGGGCAACGAGGCACAACAAACCAAAACTTAGTTAAAGAGAATTTTGTGAATTTTAATATAAGTTTATCTTTAAACTCAAGATGGTTTCAAAAAAGAAAGTATAACTAAACACTAATAACAAGATGAAAACGAAAATTACTATACTTATAATGGCACTTTTTGTGGGCTTTAACATAAGTTCGGCTCAGCAAGATGAAGAATGTATGAACAACTTATCAATTTTTGATAGTTATGTGAAAAGTAAAAAATACGATGACGCTTATGGCCCATGGATGATTGTAAGAAATAAATGTCCAAAATTTAATAGAGCCATATATGTTAGAGGCGAAAAAATATTGAAGCACAAAATTAAAAATGCAACAGGAGAAGAAAAAATAAAGTTTATTGTAGATTTAATTGCATTAAATAATCAATATAACGAAAACTTTGCTTCTAAGTTTCCAAAGGTGAAAATGTTAGAAGCTAACGCAAACCTAAAATATAAGTACAAAACTGAATTAGGGTTAACAAAGTCAGATTTATATGTAGTTTTTGATAAAATTTACACTACAGAAAAAGCGAATTTTAAAAACCCTAAAGCCTTATATACCTATTATTCTTTAATTGTAGATTTGTTTGATGCTGGCGAAAAATCTGCACAACAAATGTTTGATAAGTTTGATGATGTCAACGAAAAAATTGAAACAGAAGTTGCAAAAGCTACTGAAAAGTTAAATGTATTATTAGCAAAAGAAGAAGCAGGTACAGCTTTAACTAAAAAAGAGAAAAAGTACAAAAAGTTTTATGAGCAAACATTAGCAGCTTACGATACTATTTCTGGTAGTATGGATTCTAAAAC
>JBMYXP010000008.1:0-30824 GCA_049608525.1 Winogradskyella sp. | reverse complement strand
TTTCCAATACAAAAATTAGCAAAGATATTTCCCAATAGATCGTCATTGGTAATCTCACCTGTAATCTCACCAAAATGATAAAGTGCCTGGCGGATATCAATAGCTAACAAATCGCCAGACAACCCCGATTCTAAGCCTTGTTTCACTTTATTAATCTCTTCAAATGCTTTAAGCAAGGCATCGTAATGACGAGAATTAGTAATAATAGTATCGTTAGCTCTTAGCGCGCCAGTATTAACAAAACTCAGTAATTTATTTTTGAGTGCATCTACACCAGCACCACTTTTTGCAGACAATAAACTAAGATTTTCAATTTGAGATTGAATAACCATTAATTTATCTTGAGAAAGCTTATCCATTTTATTAGCAATACAAATAAGTGGCTTTTGCGGATACTTATTTTTTATTTTCTGTAATTCTATTTTAAAGATTGCGCTTGTAGATTCAAATTCTGTGGCATCAAATAAATAAATAACCACTTGAGCTTGGTCTATCTTTTCAAACGTTTTTTTAATTCCAATACTTTCTACAACATCTTTGGTGTCTCTAATACCAGCCGTATCTATAAAACGAAAACCTATTCCACCTATTGAAATTTCATCTTCAATGGTATCTCTCGTTGTTCCTGCAATATCAGAAACAATGGCGCGCTCTTCATTTAATAAGGCGTTTAAAAGTGTAGATTTACCAACATTTGGCGCACCAACAATTGCTACAGGAATGCCATTTTTAATAACATTACCTACTGCAAAACTATCTATGAGCCGTTTTAGCACAAAAGTAATCCGATCGATTAGTTGTTTAAATTGTGTTCGGTCTGCAAACTCAACATCTTCTTCGGCAAAATCTAATTCGAGTTCAATTAAAGAGGCAAAATTTAAAAGTTCTTCACGTAGTTTTGCAATTTCCGAAGAAAACCCACCACGCATTTGTTGTATGGCTATTTGATGAGAGGCTTCATTATCGCTAGAAATTAAATCTGCAACAGCTTCTGCTTGGCTTAAATCTAATTTTCCGTTTAAAAATGCGCGTAGTGTAAACTCGCCAGCCGTTGCCATACGACAGCCTTGTCTTAAAAATAGCTGAATAATTTCTTGTTGAATATAAGTTGACCCATGACAAGATATTTCTACAACATTTTCACCCGTATAAGAATTTGGATTTTTAAATATTGAAAGTAAAACTTCATCTATTGTTTTTTCGTTATCAAAAATATGCCCTAAATGAATGGTATGAGTAGCCTGTAAACTTAAATCTTTATTAGACACCGATTTAAAACAGCTAGAAGCTATAGAAATAGCATCTTTACCAGACAAACGGATAACGGCAATTGCACCGCTTCCATTTGGTGTGGCTAGTGCTACTATTGTATCATTATGCATTATAAACGTTTTTGTAAAAGTATTATAAAAAAAGACGTTTACTAGGCTATAAGCACAGACAATTTTAAGATTTTACTTTTAATACCCAACTACATTTTGTGCTTACACCAATTAGTACTTAAAAAGGTATTCTAATAACTTGCTTCTAGCCTAATTCTGTTTCAAATTATTTATAGCGCATTTTACATACTAATTGGTATTAGTTTATATATTTTTGACGTTAATAAAACTAATTTTAAGACTTATAAAGATGAAAAAACTACTAACTTTTGCAATTACAGCACTACTGCTATTTGGCTGTAAACAAGAGGTAAAAACAGATTACGTTATTAACGGAACTGCAAAAGGTGTTTATAACGGTATAAGAGTTTACCTTAATAAAATGAATAACAAAGGGAGATTAACACCTATTGATACTGCTATTATAATGAATAACACATTTACTTTTACAGGCAAAGCAGACACACCAACAATGCACTATATTACCGTAAATAGCGTTAACGGAAGACTTCCTATACTGTTAGACAACAGTACCATTACACTAGTTATTGATAAAGATAAACTTCTCAATTCTGAAATTAAAGGCTCAAAAACTCATAATGAAATGGCTGCGTTTACTAAAAAAATACAAACCCTAAATGCAGACATAAAAAAGTTATCATTACAGATTAAAAATACAAGTTCTATTAAAGACAAAAGTTATATAACTGAGACGCAGTCTAAATTAAAAAAATTGAAAGACGAATTAAAAGATTACCCAATTCAGTTTTCAAAAAGTAACCCAGATAGCTTTATCGCTTTACAGATTATTGAGCAACAATTAAACAACAAATCTGCAGACGTAGAGGAATTAAAAACTATTTTTAATACATTATCTGTTAAAATTAAAACTTCTGAAAACGGCACACGTGTTAATCAAAAATTAAATTTAAGAATTAACGACCTATTAAGAAATGCCAATCTGCAAATAGGCAAAATAGCTCCAAATTTTGAAGCTCCAACACCAAACGGAAATAAGCTTAGCTTAAATAAAATTAAAGGTAAGGTTACTATTATAGATTTTTGGGCAGCTTGGTGCGGCCCATGTAGAAAAGAAAACCCAAATGTTGTTAATATTTATAATAAATACCATAGCGAAGGTTTAGAAATTATAGGTGTATCTTTAGATGGTACATCTAGGCAAAAAGACGCTAAAAAAGCGTGGACAGATGCTATTAAAAAAGACAAACTAACGTGGCACCACGTCTCTAATTTAAACTATTTTAATGACCCAATTGCAAAACTTTATAACATAAACTCAATACCAGCAACTTACATTTTGAATGCTAAAGGTGAGATTGTTGCAAAAAACCTAAGAGGTATCGCTTTAGAAAATAAAGTGAGCGCACTCTTAAACCAATAATGATATAAAATTCACAATAAATAAGTTGACTTATATTCAAATCATTTAGAGCTCATTTTAAATCCTAATTTTGGTAAGAGTAAAAAAGGATTGAGTTTAAAAAATTAAAAAGCCTATTGAATTTAGTTTTAATGGGCTTTTATGCAATAAGACTTAATCTACCTACGTAGTGTAAAATGACCTTTAACTTCAAAAGAAATGTTACCTCGTCTTACCTCAGCAGAAAACCAGTAATCGCTTGCAGGCATATTAAAACCTCTATATGTGCCATCCCAACCCCTATCATTGTACGCTAGTTGTTTTAGTAATTTACCGTAACGATCAAATATATAAACTATGGTCCCTGGCAGGGTTTCTACACCTGTAATATGCCAAGTTTCATTTGGGCCATTTCCGTTTGGTGTAAAGAATTTTGGGGCATCTACAACAACAATCTCTCTAGGAAGCGTTGGTGCACAACCATTAACATCTATTACCGTTAAGGTATGGTAACCTAATGTTACATTTTCGAATATATTAGACGTTTGTGGAGGGTTATTATCTAATTGATAAAGGTAATTACCAATACCATTTACTGTTATTGTTATATTATTTGGGTCTGAAAAGTCTAAGACCTCAATAAACTCTATTGCAGCAGACTCTGACTCAGAAACTGAAAAATTAATAACCGTAGCACAGCCCAACTCTGATGTAACGGTTACAGCGTAATTACCGAGCGTGGTAATCTCTATCTCTGGTGTTGTTTCGCCTGTGGACCATAAATAGGTGTCTGTACTAAATGACGTATCTGCAGAAACTACTAATGGCAAATCATTTAAACATACAACTTGGTTAGGAATGTTTACAAAAGGTTTTCTATTTACTATTGCAGAAAAATTTGTTATGCTATAACAACCTGTATTATTATTTTGTACACGAGCGTAAATAATTTCGTTATTAAAGGCATAATAATTTGTTTCTAAAGGCTCTAAAGCTTCATTAGCATTTTCTATAGAGCTATAGTATGCAACTGAATATGTGTTAGGGTTTTGTCCGTTTAAAATTGCTGCGTTTTGCTGTAATAAATCGAACTCTAAAACACCATCAAAATCATCATCACAAGCTTCTATATCTACTGGTTGATTTGCTATTGGCAACGGATTAACTCTTAACTGAAAAGGATATACATAGTAACATTGCGTTGTTGTAAATTGCACACGGGCATAAAGAGTATCATTTGTGGTTGTGTATGTGTAATTAGCATCTAAAGCATTTGTGTTAGCTTGTGCATCTATTTCATTAGAAAAATAAGATATTATTCTGTTAATGGTTGTATCTACTAATGCATTATTAATTTCATTTAAATTAAAAGTGCTCGTTGGGTTTTCACAAATTTCAAAAACTTCAAATTCATTAACAACTGGCGGAAAGTTAATATTTAAAACTAAAGGCACGTAGGTATGACAATCTGCTACATTGTTAAACACTTTAATATATATGGTTTGCGGATTACTGAGGTTAGTGTAAGTTTCTGGGTTTAATATTTCATTTGTATTTGCTTCTAAATCTTCAACCGTTTCAAAATAACTAATACTATTATCTGAAGGATTTTGTAGCATTAATTCACTCTCTGATTGTGTTAGATCTACCCCAACAGTACCATCATAATCTGTATCACATTGATAAATAGGAAGTGGAGCATTAGGAAATGGGTTTATTAATAACCTAAAATTAGTTAAACTAAAGCAACCTGTATCATTGTTTTCTATTCGGGCTGTTATTAGTTGTAAATTATTAGCAGTAACAAATGGTCCTATGGCATCTACAGCATTTGTCGCAGAGGCTTCATTTAAATAATATGTTACTGTAAAATTGCTTGTACTTTGCGAGCCTAAAATTGAAGTTGTTTGTAATTCTAAATTAAACGATGCTACATTATCATTTGATGCATCATCACAAACCACTATATCATCTGGCTGATTTGCAACAGGTAGCGGATTAACAAGCAAATTAAACTGATATGTAATTGAGCAGTTGGTCGTTGGGTTTTCTAAACGTGCGTATATCGTATCAAAATTAGTTGTATAGGTATAGTCTGTACTTAATTGATTTGTATTAGCATCTGCGTCTGCTTGATTTGCAAAGTATGAAAGCGAAACATTTGCTTCATTTGTAATTACAGTATTAATTTCATTTAAGTTAAAACTATTACTTGCATTTGCACAAGTATCATATACTTGAAAATCATTAATAACTGGTGGTAAGTTAACCATTAAATTTACTGGTCTTAAAACAAAACAGTTAGAAAATGTGTTTAATACTTTTACATATGCCGTTTGTGGGTTACTTATGTTAGTATAATTTTGTGGATTTGTTATTGCATTAGTATCTGTTTGTGCATCGCTTATGTCTTCAAAATAAGTAACCACTATGTTGTTTTGTCTAATATCTGTTATTGCTAACTCGGCAATGGTTAAATCAAAAACTTCTGTACCATCGTATGCATCATCACATTGTTGCAATAATGGTATAGGATCTACTTGAGGTAATGACACAACATTAATTGTAAACGATGTTATAGAGTTACAAAGCGAATTATTTTCATTACTGCTACTCACTTGTACAAATATATCTTGAGGGTTAGACGTATTTGTATAATTTAAAGGTAATGGATTGGTTCCATTCTCTGCATCGTTTAACGTTGTGTAAAAGGTTACATCTAGAGTGTCGTTGATACCGTCTGAAATTTCGGTTACTTTTTGAGATAGGTCAAAAGACTCAAAACCATCATTTGCTGCATCGTCGCAAACGGCCCAATTAGTAGGTGTATTAAACTGTGAATTGCTACCAACTGTTATAGTGAAGCTAGATGTACCATAGCAACTGTTATCTGTTGCATTTTCTACCCTAACGTAGATAGTTTGCGGATTGGTTGTATTTTGAAAGGCTACATTCTTATTAATAATATTTACACGGTTATCTGCATCTGCTTGACTTAAATAGTAGGACACATTTTTTAAGGTCTGTCCGTTTAAAATTTCAGCATCTTTTGTGTTTAATATAAAATCTGCAACCCCATCACTACTATCTTCACAAATACTGTAATCTTCTATAGGGGTAAAAACAGGTAATGTGTTTACAAATATTCGTAATGTTTCTACAGCATAGCAAGCTGTTAATGTATTTTCTACACGAATGTAAACAACTTCATTTTCTGCATTATATGCGGTAGTGTTGGTTATTGGGTTTGCGTTATTATTTGCATCAATAGACCCGTTGTGAAATGTTACAGTACGCTGACTTGTATCACTTACTACCTCTGGAATAACAGCTGTTAAATCAACAATTGAAAAACCATCTAAGTCATCGTCGCAAATTAAAATATTTGCAGGGCTTGTTGTTATTGGTGCATCAGCAACCGTGATTTGAAATGATGTTACATCAAAACATCTATTACCACTAGCACCAGCCTGTACTCTTGCATAAATTGTAATTGGATTTGTTGTATTTGTATAAGTATTGGGCAGCGCATTTATATTTGTATCGGCATCGTCTTCAGTTAAAAAATAGTTAACACTAAAGCCACCCATACTATTAGACACCAAATCGTTATAAGATGTTAAATCTATTTCTGCTATACCATCTTGGTCGGTATCACAATAAATTTGGTTTCCAATAGGCTGAAACTCTTGTATTGGCACCAATATTAAATCAACAATAGCAACATCTGTACACGTTGGACTAAACAATTGTATATAAAACGTTTGCGCACTATTTGTTACCTGATAAATTGTGTTTTGATCTATAGGATTAACTTGATTATCTCTATCGGTTTCTGTTTCATAAAAAACAACAAAAACATCTGGTATGTTATTAACTATGGTTTGTTCAACTGAATTTAAATCTACATCTTCTACACCATCGTTTTCAAAATCGCAAAACCGAATATCATCTATAACGGTTGCTGTTAACAACATATTAGTGTAAAGCTCTAGTGGCACTACAGATGCACAACCTGTTGAATCATCTTCAACTCTTACATAGATTATTTGTTCTTCTATTGTATTATTTTCAAAATTACTTGCATCTGCAATGGCATTGTTGCCGCTTAAAGCATCATTTTCTGCTTCATGAAACGTTACAGTAACATTTGTTAACCCGTCTAAAACATCTGGTATAATAGTAGTTAAATCAAAATTTGCAAAACCATCGTGGTCTGCATCACAGGCATCTATAAAATGTCTTTCTGTGTTTATTACTGGGTTATCTAAGACTGTAATATCTAAAGTGGTAGTACTGATACAACCTGTTTGCATGTTTTGTACACTTACAAAGAGTTGTTCGGTTGTAGTGGTGTTGGTATATGGTAGCGATAGTGGGTTTGTAGCCGTTGCTGCATCGTTTGCATTGCTATGATAAGTAACATTTAAGTTGGGTTGCCCGCTTGTAATTTCGCTGTCTTTTACACTTAAATCTATGGACGTGATGTTATTTGCTACTAAATCGTCACAGACCTCTAAAGGTGTTGGATCTATTATTGTGGGTAAAGGGTTTACAATTAACGCAAAGTCATTAAAAGCTAAACAGCCATTGTCTGTATCTTCTATTCTAATAAAAATAACCTCAGGGTTTGTTGTATTTTGATAAGGGCTTGTTATTGCGTTGGTGTTATTTTGAGCATCGTTAGTCGTTAGATGATACGAAACCGTATAATTGCCAGAAGATAAAACAGAGTTGATTGCTTCTGTATCTTTTGTTGTTAAATCAAATAGTGCAATACCATCGTTACTGACATCATCACACAATTCAAAATCTGTAATAGGGTTAGACGTTTGTGTTGAGCTCAACGTAATATTTACATCATCTTCTATTGTACAAATCCCTGAACCCAGTGGTATTTCTATTTGCACCCTATAATTACCTGTTTGCAAAGCGGTGTATGTAGAGGCATTAGCGCCAACAATTAAAACATTATCTAAATACCAAGAATAGGTTGCTTGCATACTTTGCATACCTGTGTCTAAAAGTACACTACTAGCACAAGATGCTATATCGTCTCCTAAATCTACATTAGAGTTTAAACTATTACCCTGAATAAAAACAGCTGAATCAAAATTTTGATCGGTTTGATCTGCTATAACCAGCTTAATTTGGTATTGTACATTGGGTTGTATTGCTGCTGTTGCTGTAAGCACCTCAGTTCTACCATTATAATTAGTAGCCCCAACATTATAACCTGCAAAAAATTGTTCGTTTGCGGCGGCACATTCCCCATCAATTTCAGGGTGTATTGTGTTTGTATTTACAGGAATAGTTGTACTTGGTATTAAAGCTATGTTTTCATAAGGATTAGTTGTACCAGATTCTCTAATTAAGAATGCAAATCCGTCTGAATACTGACAAGGGTAATTATCAAAATACTCTTCTGAAGCTAAAATATAGTTAAACGTTATGGTATTAGAAATAGATATAATATCAAACTCAATAGACGTTGCATTTATTGTATTGGTAATACCGAGTACAGACTCTAAATCTGTATCTGCACCCCAAGTATCGTTACCTTCGTTTAAAATGTCATTATTTTCTATATTACCAGCAGAGTTTGCATTACCTGTTGTAAGTATAATACCGTTTTGAAATGGAAAGTTTGAATTGTTTTGTTCAAAATAACCAAAACTACCTATATTGTTTACAGAACCGTTGACTGGTGATGTAATATTAGAAACTTCTACACAACCCTGAATTAAAGTATTCTCAATTAAATTTTGAGCAGATACCGTATTATCTACAGTAATTTGTTGTGCAAAAGATGTTACACAAACAAAACATATAACGAGATTAAAGAAGCCTTTTAGTAAGGTCATATTATATAGTGTGTCTTAACAATTTGTTTATTATATTAATAATACGAATTTTATCTCAAATTGAGACAAAATTTATAGAATTTTTATTGCAGCAAACTCTAATTGATGTTAAAATTTATGAATTAAACCTGTATAAATTATTCTTAGTTTCATTTATTATGTAACAATCTAAGTATTACATTTCCTACCATTAAATTTAAATAACTAATCAAAAAAACAGTGTGTTTTAGTAGTTTACGTAAACCCAACCAAGCTTAGGCTTATAATTAGCATCGTTTAGATTAAGCACATAATAATACGTACCAACTGGTACTAATTTATCCATAGCATTTAATCCTCTGTTAGTTTTTCCGAGCCAAGGCTTATCATTATTACCTTTAAAAATTAACTCCCCATAACGGTTATAAATTTGAAGTTCGTGATTTATAAATATGTTATATAAGCCTTGTATGTTAAACCAATCATTAAAAGTGTCATTATTAGGTGAAAATCCTTGAGGAATAAATGGTGGGCAATTTTGAATGGTAAGTTGAAATTGAAAAATCTCATAACATGGCGAGCCTTCTAATCGGGCATAAATAACCTCAGCATTTATTTGATTATTGTATAATTCTGGGCTACTGATAGGGTTAGATGTTTCATGCAAATCATGCAGTGAGTTATAAAATGAAACCAAACTAAAATCTAATCCTAACCCATCTAAAGCATTAAACAAATTAAAAGTAGATATTTCAAAACCTTCATTACAACCCAATAAACTCGGCAAAACCGTTGCGTCTGGTATAACAAGTAGTTCTATATTAAAAGTAAACGTATTATTAGCTTCATTAGTTTCTGTAACTATACCATCGAAACTTCCGTCGTCATCAACACTAGCAACTAGGGTAATATTGGGGTTAAACTCGTCTGGTATTGTTATAATTATTGAACTGCTTTCACTCTCATTTATTTGAATATCATTTACGGTTTCGCTTTGTCCGAGTAAAATTCCATTACTATAAATAGCAATCGGTGTTTGACTTGGTAAAATTGCGGTACTATTAAAATTATTAACGGTATAAAACAATTCTACATTATTATCTCCACAGTTAATAACTTCATCATCAATAGCAATAGTTGCATCTGGCAACTGGCTATTTAACACTGTAATAATATTATTTATCATCACAAAATCTTGACCAGAGGTTAAGCTTATTGTTGCGGAGGTGTCGCCTATATTTATATTATCTTGTATGTTATAGACATCTATATCCATATTATATAAATCCGTAGCGCCAGTAAAACTATTAGTTCCATTAAAGGCATTATTAGCTGGGTTTAAAGGAAAATTACTTATTATGTTTCCGTTAATAGTTAATTGCTCGTTAACAGCTAAAGCACTATCTCCTTCCCAAGCAATAAAACCTATTTTTGCATTCTCGTTATCTAATACATTAAGATTATTTAAAGTTATATTTAGCGCTGTTGGTACACTTTGCAAACCATCATAAACATTTAATTGGTTAAGTGGTAGGTTTTCGTCTTCATATATTATGGCTATTGCCCAACCGCCAAAGTTGGTGCCAGACAAGCAATACGAGTTAATAACGGCAGATAAATCGAAATCTGACACCGTATAATTTGTGCTTCCTTGAGCTAATACAATTGCGGTTACATCTGCAAAAGCTGCAAAAAACTGTCGGTTAGCATCTAAGGCATCACTAAATGTACGCTCTGCACTTACAGAAACCCCGTTTAATGCTATATCGAAATCCCCATCACCAGATCCAGCCCAGTATAAATATGCCGCAACTACATTTTGATTTGTACTTAGATTAAGATTTGCAGATGATGCTGTTAGTATATTACACATACCTAACAAACCATTTTCTTCTAAATTTAAAGTATTACCTATAGCCACATAATCGTAGCGGCCATTAAATTGTTGGTATAATGCCACATCTTGCCCAATTACCGATGTAATTAAACTTATTTGTAACATGCAAAAAATATAAATTGTTTTTTTCAAAATTTTATAATAATTGAAGTCGTGTTAATCATCATTCAAAAAAATAAGCTATAACTAAATAATTGGTTTAGCACTTTGCTTTTTTATTTATCGTCTTAATGTAAAATGACTTGTAAACACTCTGCCATCTTCTAACGTTACTTTAAACCAATAATCTGCTGCTGGCATGTTTGTGCCATTATATGTACCATCCCAACCTACACTTAGTGGATCGAGCGTTTTTAGTAATTTTCCATAATGATCAAAAATTAGCACTAATGAATTGGCTTGAAACTGATGACTTATACCTGAAACTTGCCAAAAATCGTTTTTGCCATCTCCGTTTGGGGTGAAATATTTAGGAAAACCAATTACCGAAACTAATTGATTAACTGTACCACATTCATTTTTATCGCGGACATAAACCGTATATAAACCTGGCAACACATTATTAAATGTATTTGAATCTTGGTAATTGCCTTCGGGATTATTTAATGCGTATTCGTAATCTCCTTCTCCACTTACAATTACGGATATAGAATTGTTTGGTGATGCATCAATAACTTCAATAGCTGTTATAGTTGCTATATTAGAGGGTAAAATAGTGAGTGTTCTGTCTTTAAAACAGCCATTGGTATTGGTAACTCTTACGGTATATGTACCAGGTTGGTTAACTTCAATCTCAGTCGTGTTTTCACCCGTTGACCAGTCGTAAAAATAGTTGCTTGGCGAATCTCCTATAACTCCACCATCTAAAGTTAGTCCTTGCGGAAAATTATTTAGACAGTATAAGGTTTCATCTGTTGTTTCAATATTTGGTAATTTAAAAACGGTGAGTTCTATCTCACTTATCCCATAACAGGCATTACTATTTTCTACTCGGGCATAAACCGTTTGATTGTAAGGTGTAGTATTGGTAAACGTGCTGCTTATTGGGTTGGTTTCTAATAACGCATCTGTATAGGTTGCGTAGTAATTTACGTCCAATCCTGCTGGCGAGCCTGCAAGTACAATGGTGTTGGCATCTGCTAGGTTAAAGGTTGTAAAACCATCTTCGGTGCCATCGTCATCACAGGCTTGCATGCTTGCGTTTTGTGATGCTGTTGTACTTACCTCTAACGTGACTTCAGAATAATTTTCGCAACCTGTTATTGTGTTTATTACCCGTGTATAGATGGTTTGTGGGTTAAAATAATTCTCAAAAGCATCTGCGTTTATGGGGTTTGTTTCGGTTTCTGCTTCAGTTTGAGACAAATAATACGAAACGCTTACGTCTGTTGCTCCATCTGTAATAGCGTCTGTAAATTGAGTAATGTTAAAGGTTGTAAAACCCTCAGGAATACCATCTTCGTCGCATTGCAAAATAGTAATGTCGTTGGCAATGGGTATTTCTGCAACTGTAATATTAAATACTCTAAATGCTATACAACCCGAATCATTATCTTCAATTCTTACAATTATTTCGGTAGGTGTTGGTGTCGTATTGGTGTAATTTATTGGCAATGGATTGTTTAAATTTTCAGCATCATTCTGATTTAAATAGTAAGAAATAGAATAATTAGCATTGCTTATAGTATTTGTTATTTCTTGAGTTTTAATATCAAAATTAAATACAGAAACACCATTTTGGTTGTCTCCGTCTGTATCATCATCACAAACTTCAAAATCTGTAGGGTCATTAAAGTTTGAAAATGATGTTACATTTACATCTATATCATTTAAAATAAAACAACCTGTAGTTGTATTCTCAATTCTAATAAAAATAGTTTGTGGACTTACAGTATTATTAAATATGTTACCTAATGGATTTGCATTAATGTTAGCATCACTTTCTGTAGTATGATAACTCACAGCAACATCTGTTTCTCCATTTATAATGTTTTGTGTTAAATTAATGAAATCAATCTGAGTTACATTATCATTAAATGGAGCAACCGCATCACAAATAGCTACGCTAGGCATACTTACAGAGGAGGTATTTGGGTTTAAAGGATTTGTAGGGTTATCTGGAAAAGTTGCCGTACCTGTCCACTCTAAAGAAAATGGACTATTTCCTATTGGTCGGTCTATTACAATAAAATAACTCTCGCCAGCCAAAACATCTAGTTCTCTAACAAAACTATTACCATTGGCGCCTGGACCTTCTGAGGTTTCTGTTTCGGTTGCATTTAATCCTGTAAGATTATTTGCTTGTCCGGCTGCAGAAGGGTTTGTGGTTGAGCAACGTATGGCTTGCCCAATATTACCACAGGCTACATCTGGACCAAAAACAAAAAAATCGTAATCTTCATTTATACTAGTACTATTAGGTGTAAGTGTAAAACCTAATGTACCAGATGTTGCTATACTTATTTGCAACCAAATGCTATTATTTTCTTGGCTAGAACACGTATTTGAGCCAGACAGTTCTTGGCTACCTACTCCACTCACATCTACACTTAAATTAGAGTTTCCGCAAACCGTAACTGCGAATTGGCAATCATTTGGTAATTGTGCATTACAAACTGCGGTTAATAATATAAATAGTAATGCCACTTTATATTTTGAAAAATCACTCATAATTATCTATCGTCTTAATGCAAAATGACTTGTAAACACTCTGCCATCTTCTAACGTTACTTTAAACCAATAATCTGCTGCTGGCATGTTTGTGCCATTATATGTACCATCCCAACCTACACTTAGTGGATCGAGCGTTTTTAGTAATTTTCCATAATGATCAAAAATTAGCACTAATGAATTGGCTTGAAACTGATGACTTATACCTGAAACTTGCCAAAAATCGTTTTTGCCATCTCCGTTTGGGGTGAAATATTTAGGAAAACCAATTACCGAAACTAATTGATTAACTGTACCACATTCATTTTTATCGCGGACATAAACCGTATATAAACCTGGCAACACATTATTAAATGTATTTGAATCTTGGTAATTGCCTTCGGGATTATTTAATGCGTATTCGTAATCTCCTTCTCCACTTACAATTACGGATATAGAATTGTTTGGTGATGCATCAATAACTTCAATAGCTGTTATAGTTGCTATATTAGAGGGTAAAATAGTGAGTGTTCTGTCTTTAAAACAGCCATTGGTATTGGTAACTCTTACGGTATATGTACCAGGTTGGTTAACTTCAATCTCAGTCGTGTTTTCACCCGTTGACCAGTCGTAAAAATAGTTGCTTGGCGAATCTCCTATAACTCCACCATCTAAAGTTAGTCCTTGCGGAAAATTATTTAGACAGTATAAGGTTTCATCTGTTGTTTCAATATTTGGTAATTTAAAAACGGTGAGTTCTATCTCACTTATCCCATAACAGGCATTACTATTTTCTACTCGGGCATAAACCGTTTGATTGTAAGGTGTAGTATTGGTAAACGTGCTGCTTATTGGGTTGGTTTCTAATAACGCATCTGTATAGGTTGCGTAGTAATTTACGTCCAATCCTGCTGGCGAGCCTGCAAGTACAATGGTGTTGGCATCTGCTAGGTTAAAGGTTGTAAAACCATCTTCGGTGCCATCGTCATCACAGGCTTGCATGCTTGCGTTTTGTGATGCTGTTGTACTTACCTCTAACGTGACTTCAGAATAATTTTCGCAACCTGTTATTGTGTTTATTACCCGTGTATAGATGGTTTGTGGGTTAAAATAATTCTCAAAAGCATCTGCGTTTATGGGGTTTGTTTCGGTTTCTGCTTCAGTTTGAGACAAATAATACGAAACGCTTACGTCTGTTGCTCCATCTGTAATAGCGTCTGTAAATTGAGTGATGTTAAAAGTTGTAAAACCCTCAGGAATACCATCTTCGTCGCATTGCAAAATTGTGATGTCGTTGGCAATGGGTGCGTCATTTATAATTAAATTAAAACTTCCTGTACTAAAACAAGTTGTGTTAGCATCGTTTTCAATTCTAATAAAAATAGTTTCATTAAAAGGAGTTGTATTTGTGTATGTTAAAGGCAAGGCATCTACATTAGCATCTGCATCTGTTTGCGAAGTATGAAATGTAATAGTTACATCATTTTGTGTACCTCGGATACTTGGTATTACATCTAATAAATCTATTGTTGCAATACCGTCTGAAATATCTCCTTCATTATCGCAAAATTCGATATTAGCCACTGATTGCGCTATTTGTGGCATAGTAAATACTTCAATAGTAAAGGTGTTAACATCAAAACAATTTGTATTTTCCGTATGATCTACCCGTACATAGATTGTCTGTGGATTGCTAATATTTGTATATGGAAAAGTAATTTGGTTTTCAAGATTATTAGCATCAGTAATGGATTCAAAATAACGCACATTATAAAGTGTAGCATCTTGTGTTAATAATGCTTCGGTATTTTTATTTGTAAAATCAAAACTTGCTGTTTCATTATTACCTGTATCATCACAGACATTAATATTGGTAGGTTGATTAGCAACAGGACTGTCGTAGATACTAACAACCGCAGCACCTTCAATAGGGCATTCTCCGTTATTGGGTTCAATAAAAACTTCATACAAACCAACGGTATCTACAAACAATTGTGAAGATGCTTCTGCAAGAGGTGCGCCATTAAACGACCAAAAATAATCTGCACCCAATAGCTCTTGGGCTTGTAATGTATAACTATCTCCTGTGCATAGCCGTAATTCTGTTGTGCTTATTCCATTCTGAATTATATCTACCTGAGCATTAAATAACGACTGAATGAAAGGCGGTAAACCTATTCTGCTTAAATTTTGATTACCTCCATTAATATCTAACAATACACCTTGCTCTACATAATTTGCTGCCGTACCATCTGCCTCTGGGTTATTAATAACACCGAGATACCTCCCTGTACTGTTTAAATTAGAAAAACTAACTTGTGCTCTGTATATTTTTTTATCTAAACCCAGTTGCAGCGCGCCAGCACTAAGTGCACTTGATGTGTGTAGTACTTGTAACGAATTGGGTATGTCTGCACTTTCTAAATCCCATTGTAGTACTTGGCTATTACCAGCTCCATTGATTCCGAGACCAACAGTAGCATACGCTTTTTTGTTCTCTGCACTAAACTCTACACCATACGGACTGTTATTGTTTTGTGGGCTGTACAATTCTAAGGCATTAGAAACGATACCCAAATCATTATCAAAATCGAATAAATAAATGCCACCTCCAGCATCACCTCCAGCAATTGTACTTTCACCAAAATTAGCAGAAATAAGCTTTGTGCCGTCTGGCGACGCTTTTAAATAGCCCAAAGCATTTCTTCTATAACCTTCAACAGAAATATTTTGCCCAACAGTAGAAATAACTGGTGTTGTGTTTACACCAGTTTGATCTATTTTAAAGGCGTAAAACGCATCTGCAAAATGAGTAATAACCCAAAATGAAGAACAATCGTCTGCTTTTACGGCTGTTATTTTTTCGGAAGATTTAAAATCTACATGCAACGGGTTAGAAATATCATAAGTTATTAATGGCACGTTTTTTTCAGTAGCATCTACAGCTCCCAAACCACCAGCGCCATTAATATTTATTTTAGAATACGTTAAACCATCGTTAACACCATCATTAGCTGCTTGGTTTGGGAAAGCGGCAGAATTGTTATGATGTGGTTCATCTACAGTAAAAATATAATACTGTGTGGCATCTTGAGGTTTTGGCACAATTAGCCCAGATGATGTGCTAGAGTCATCACCTTTAAGACCTGTGCCATTAACCATAATTTGATGATTACGGTTCCAAACCGTGCTGCCATCTGAATAAAATAAAAGATTACCATCTGCATCTGAGATAGATGTGCAACCCTCTAAAGTATTTATTTGACCATCTGTAATTGCTGTAACTGCACCTGTAGCAGCATTAAAACGCAACCCTGCATTTTTACCAAAATACCAGTTAGACGCTTCGTTTTGAGTAAAAATTGACGTAATCGGCATCAGTAAAAACAAAACTATATAAATCTTCTTCATAACGGCATAAGTGTATTGCATGCTATACTTATACAATATAACAGCTAAAGCTTTAAAAATCCTAGCTTTTTAACACAATCGCAATGTTGTAAGAAGCTATTATAAATCTCGCTTTTTTAATATGCGGTAAGATAAAAATATAAAAAGAGCCGTCCAAGCTAATACAATAGCTATTTCATGAAAATAAACACCATAGTCATAAACTAATTCTGCCTTATCAGGAAATTTTGTCATTACAACACGCTGAAATGGCTGGTCTATTAACTTATACATAGACTCTAAAGGCAAAAAATTCTTTACCTTAAAACCAATTTCTGAAGATTCTGTTTGCCAAGCTACTACACCAAAAACAATCCATTCTATAATATATAAAATAAACAAAAAAGCTAATGCAAACGCAGAACGTTTTACAAGCATACCAAAGAGTAAACACAGACTAAAGAAGCCAACAAGTTTAACAAAATAAGCTAATAAAAATTCAATTTCTCTAAAAATTATAGTCGCTTCTGTATAGCTAGAGTAGTATAAACCTATTAAAAATGTAGCAACACCAATTAATACCGTTGCAGCTAAGGAGAAAAATACAATGGTATAAAATTTTGACAAAATAAATTCCTTTTTACTTAAACCATCAATAAGATTTTGCTTTAAGGTTTTATTACTATATTCATTACCAATCATACTCACCACAACAATAGCAAAGAAAAGCTTAAAGTAAGATGCAAAAAAGGTGGTGATGTGCCATATTACAGGAAAATTAAAAATACCTAATTCGCCTAATTCTAAAGTAAAAAAACCAAAGAAATTAATTTTTATTGAAGACAAAATAAGGACTGTAAATGGTAATATAAAGGATACAAATATTAATATTTTACTTACTTTATTTAGCCAAAGTTTTTGTAATTCTAAATTTATAAGACGTAACATACTATTGTTTTTTTTGATGGGTTGTATTATTGAAAACAGGCTTAACTTTAAACAAAATTTAATTTGCTTCGTTATCTGTTAATTGCAAAAATTGCTCTTCTAAACTTTCTTTTCGTTTTACTAAATGTGATAGTAAAATACCTTTACTAAACATTAACTTATTAAACTCTGAAGCCGACATTGGGCCGTTTAAAAACGCAGTAATTAAGTCTTCTTCAACTTTTACGTTACCAAAATTAGAGTCTGCTTCCAAAAGACTTAAAAGCTCTTGGTGGTTTTCGGTTTTCAATTCAAAAAAACCATGACTATTAATCATTTCATCAACTCTACCAGCGTATAGTTTTTCGCCTTTACGCAACACCACAACATGAGTACATACTTTTTCTACTTCATCTAATAAATGAGAGGCCAACAAAATGGTTGTGCCGTTTGCAGCTATATCTTTTATAATTTGTCGTATTTGGTGAATCCCTTGCGGATCTAAACCATTGGTAGGCTCGTCTAAAATTAAAATCTCAGGATCGTTTAGCAATGCCGAAGCAATAGCTAAACGTTGTTTCATGCCCAAGGAATAGGTTCTAAACTTGTGGTTTTTTCTATCTAAAAGGCCAACAATTTCTAATTTTTCGTTAATTTTACTATAATCTACAGCCTTAATTTTACATACTAATTTTAAATTTTGCTCAGCCGTCATGTACGGATAAAAATTAGGGCGCTCAATAATGGCACCAACCTGCTTTAAGGCATTGTGCGTTGTTGTAGTGCCGTTAAACCAATGAAAATCTCCAGATGTTTTATTAACAACATTTAGCACTATGCCTAAGGTTGTAGATTTACCACTTCCGTTTGGCCCCAAAATACCATAAACATTACCTTTATTAATTGTAAAACTTAGATTTTTTACAGCGGTGAGATAACCGTACTTTTTTGTAAGGTTATTAATGGTTAGGATGTTTTCCAAAATGATTATTTTTAAGGTTGATTGTTTTTACGGCTACTAAACCACTTAAAGTAACACTAATTATAACTTAAAATAATAGTTGAGATAATGTATCTAAGCGGTTATTTTAGTAAGACGACTAAAGTGCTGGTTTGTTACATAAAAAAGAAAAAAGCATCTTTTTGAGATGCTTTTTTCTTTTTTATTAATTCCAATTCTCATCAAAATTCAAATTGTCATAATCGTCTATATCAAAGTCGTCATCAAAGTCGTTTTCAAACGCATTTTGTTCATCTTCTAAAGTTTCGGCTTCAAAAATTTTATCTGGTGCTTGGTCTGGTATTTGCCCGCTTACAAACATTAAATTTGGGTAATCTGTACCTTGTGTTTCTTCTACAATCTCGGCAAGTTCTACGTAAAACATCCACATAGACATAAAATCATAGACATAGATAAGCCGTGTACACGCTTCGTGCACGGTGTCTTTTAGTATTGTGGTGCTCATTACTTTAAGCCTATTGCCGGCTTCACTCATATCCATCATAGCAATTTCTTCGCCTTGGTTCCATTGCTCGTCACTAATGTAAAATGATGCCATTTCCATACCATTAAACCCAAAAGATTGGGCAATACTATTATGCAAATCTTCCAGAGTGTCTGTTTCTCGGATCTCTAAATCGCGATACACCTCATCTTCGGCATTATCATCTAATACAACTCTAAATCTGTAAATCATCTTAAAAAATTATGTTGCAAAGATAAGGGTAAGTAATTTCAAATTCCAAACAAGTAAATCTTAAAAAAGTAAGACCTTAAAATTTGGTTTTGTGTTATTTTTTTTTGAATCACAAAAAAAGCGTTTTTCATTGTCCCTGTTTATAAAATACATGAAACTATTGTATTTTCTTGAAATAGGTTGACTAAAAATTAATTATCCTTTTTTACATTGAAATTACTGTAAAACAAAACGGTGATTTTTTTCTTTATTTGAAACAGAAAAATAAAGCATAGCCTAGATACGGTTTCTTTTTATGTTAATAAAGAAAGAAAAAAGGGATTTTATTGCGGTAATTTCAATACAGAAATGGTATTATTAGGACTATTTAAATTACACACCCAAAATCAAAATATTAGCCGTAAATATAACCCATAAAAATTATATGCTTACCAAAGAAAATTTAGATAAAATGCGAGATAACCAAAAACTAAAAAAGCAGTAATTACAACTTGTGTAATTGCTGCTTTTTAGCTTATATAATAACAGAGATTAGAACCTATAACCAACTGTAATTCCTATTTTACCTACAATTTCGTTGTTATAATCGGTGTCAATTAAGTTTCTACCTATACCCAAATTTAACTCACCAATAAATCCACTTTTGGTAATCCATTTGCCACCAAGACCAATACCAAGCGCAAAATTAGTGTCGTCTTTACGTTCTTCTCTTAAAATGCTACCAAAGGAGTTATACTCGGTGTAGCTATAAACGTTTTCAGAATTGAGCATACCAAAACCTTCTAAGAAAAACCCAGACGCATATTTTTTTCCAAAATATAATCTGTAATATGGCGAAATATAATAATTAACATCAATACTATTATCAAAAGGAACAAACACCTCTAATCCTACACCAGATTCTTCAGTAATTAAACGCTCATAAGTAAAGTTAAAAGCACCAACAACCATAAATAAAGCATTTAATTTTACTTCATTTTGTTGTGGCATATCGTCTTTAATTTCTGTTTGTGTCTGTGCATTACCAGTAAATACAGCTAATAAAAGTACAACGGCTAAAAGGGCATTTTTCATTTTTTTATTTTTAATTGATTAATGTATGTATTGTAACAATAATTATACCACTTATATACAAAACCACTAAAAGGTGGCACTAAAACTTATCACTATTTAAAAATAAGCTTTTAATTGAATAGTACCTGTATGAATGGTTTTACTGGTTTCTGTTTTTCGTCCAAAATAATTCAAATTAATATCTAAAAATTGAGTAAGTTTTTTTTGAGCTATTAGACTCCACGTAAAGTTTTTTCCTGGCTGCAAACCTTCTAAAATTTGATAAGCTACTGGCGTATTTGCATTGCCATTAAATTTGTTTTGAAAAAAATTAAACTCGCCTGTTAATGCCATTTTTTGAGCATTATTATAAGTAAATGAAATGCCATAATTATGCTGAGACAAGGCTTCTAAACTACCAATAGTATTAGATTTTGAGGTGTATTTATAAAACACATTAAACTGTGCATTCTCATTAAATAAATATGAAATTTTTGGCTGAAAACGTTGCTCATTAATCGTATAATTTCTATTAGCAAAATTTTCGCTTGTACGTGTATTAATACTAAAACTACTTAATACATCTACCAGCCAAGGCCCTAAAAATTTATGATTAAAATTAAACTGATGATTGGTTAAACTATTTTCTTGAAACCCAATAGACAATAAGTTTCTGCTTGTATTTGTTAAAAATGTATATGAGGTTGTATAACGTTGTTTGCCTCTATTGTAAAACAACACATTTCTCACACTATTTGTATAAGCTAATTGATTGTCTTTGTTGGTCTCAAAAGGGTTGAGATTAAAATTATTGCCTTCTCGCTTTAATTTTCGGTCTATTAAATAAGAGGCTTGGTTGTAAAAATGAGAGAAAAATTTTTCTGTTTTATTTTTAGACTTAACCCAATTTTGCGGGTTAAATGTTAGCGTTTGGCTCAACCTATTTTGGTGTGTGCGTACAAATATTTGGTTAGGCAAAAGTACACGAATGTAGTTGCCTTGGTCTGCAAATTGTGCCATTTCAAACTCATTTAACTCTTGTATGCCGTTTTCATTATAATCTATCCACGTATAAGCTCCTTGCCCAGCTTCTACCTCTACGTAAGTAAAATCTTGTTGTGGCAACGTGCCAGAATTGGTTTCAAAATTGGTGTTCCAAATAATAAGATGATTAAATAATTTCTTATTAAAATTTAATCGGCTATTTATACTTTGTTCGTTTTTAATGGTGTCGTCCTTCGATTTTAAGTCTCTATAATTTACAAAAAGTTGAAGATTTGTTTTTTTATTTTGAATTAAACGCGACTTTAAATAATAGGTATTAGAACCGTTAACACCTTCAATTTTATTGGCTCTTAAGCTATCATTAAAGCGTTTTGTATAACCAACCTCAGCAAATACTTTTGTACTATCACCAATGCCAATAAATGCTTCGTAAGCTTTATATTTTTGACTTATTGGTGTTAAAGAATCTGTGATAATACTACGCTGTTCATTGGCTTCTATACCAAATTTTAACCCTGCCCATTTATTGGTTTTACTATACACTAAGCGATTAAAACTTCTTAAAAATGTAGATTTATTTACAGTGCTTTTACTCTTTAGAAAGCTTGAATTTGAAAAAAACCTGAAGCTACCCAATTTTAAATTAGAATTGAAATGATGTCGGTTACCCTTAAAATTTTCAGAATAATTAAGATGTTCAAAATTATACGCTGCCGTTCCTTTTTTTGAATGCGATAATTGCAAGCCCGAAGTAAACAATAATTGGTTGCCAAGGTTAAAATTGTCTTGGTTGTTTTGCGATGGTTCTAAATTCCAATCGCGATTAAACTCCGCTCTATACAAACGCTGTATGGTTTTAAAATTTTTCTGAATAAAATCTGCATCAATCAACGCATTAATAGCCCATAAACTATCTGTTTTTACTAATTTTTGCTTCAACTTTAATTTACCTGCAAAACCCGTATTATTTGCATCATCAATGCTCGAAAATAAATTTGCATCAGTCTTACTACCAGCCAATTCAAAAAAAACATCTGTTTTTTCAGTAGGTTTGTAATTGCCATTAACTACTGCAACCTGCATACGTTCTGGCGCAACCAATTGTGTAATTGGGCTATACTGACCTTGCGGCATACCATTAATTGGCGCAACGTATTCAAAAATATTGCTAATAGCATTGGTATTGCTTAGCACATAATTGCCTTGATTGGCACCTACTAAGGTAAACTTAACACCAAACAATTGATCTTCTGGGTTGTTAGAAAACACAAAAACTTCTTCTGTGCCAATAACTTCTTTTTTGTACAAAATTCGGTTTTCCGAAAATATCTCTGCTGTTGCAGATGGCGCAACCATAGCAGCCGTATTATCGCCAGCAGCTGCCAAAATTTCTATTTGCTCTGCAGACAAGTTTTGTTGTAGCGGTTGGTTTTTAGCATCACTTTCAGAATATACAGAGACGTGTATTTTTAGTTTTTCACTTTCATAATTACCACCACCAAAGGCTGTAAACCGCGAATAGTTGCGTTCGCTAAACTGGTAGTCTATTGTAATTCGCATTTCGGACGTTACAGGAAATGTAGCGTTAAAGATAATTTCACCAGCGTTATAATCGATAATATAGTCATTGTTTTCGCCACGTTCTAAAGGAATTCCGTTAACATATACGGTTTCACTACCAGAAACGATAAGTACAAACAACTCGTTATTTGGCCCACGCAGTTTATATGGCCCTTGGTTGCCCTCTTGCGCCGTAAATTGTGTGGTTGTAAATTGCCCACGCACCAAGGCTCCCGATGCAAAAACGGAGGTTTTTTCGCTTACATCTGCATTTACCATTAAGCCTTGTACACGTTTAGAAAAATTAGCAAAATAGCTATTGGTGTTTACCAAATCTATATCACCTGCACGGATAGCCCAATTATCGCTAAAGAGTTCTATAAATACCTGATCAAACTCATCTAAACGTTGCGAGTAACCGCTTTCTTGCAACGGAATATTAGCATCTTGTATAGATGCTCTAAGCGATACTTTATCACTCAACTTGCCCGAAATCTGCAAATCTAATTCGCTATTTAAAACCGAATTTTGATTGTTCCCAATAGTAACCCCACGCGAAATGCTTCCTGAGGTTGTTAAACCCTCAAAAGGTATAAAAGTATTTTGCCGTTTTGTGTTTTTTAGCTTGTACAACAACTGCGACCCTAAAGTGTTTTCAACAATAATTTTATCGTCTAATTGTTTATACACCTTAGTTAAAAAGTTGGGGTAACGCAAATAACTTATATCTATTGAGTCTTTATTAATCGGTTTTTTAAACACCAATAAGGCTTTTGCAAAATCTATTGTATAATGGCTAGAATCTATAACTGAATTGTTTTTTGCTCGTATTATAAATTTTGAAGGATTTACACTTACAGAATCTATAATTATACTGTCTTTTACCGCAACTCGTTTTTTTATATAATTAGAGTGCTCTTGTGCAACTATGCTAAAAGAACTAATAACCATTAAAAAGAGTAAAGCGTGTTTCATTTAAAATAATAACTTCTTAAAGCAAGAAATATTTTAGCGTTAAAAGCAGTATAAATTTATAGGGTAAAAGTACAGTATTATTTAATTTAGCAAAAAACAGAAGGTTTAATCAAAATGAATGTTCCACTTTAGCGAAAAATTGATATGAAAATAGTTTCTTACAACGTTAACGGCATTAGAGCTGCATTAAAAAAAGGGTTTATAGATTGGCTAACAGCAACCGACCCAGATGTAATTTGCTTACAAGAAATAAAAGCAATGGAAGATCAACTCAATTTAGATGTATTTACCGAAGCTGGTTACAACTATAATTATTGGTTTAGCGCCCAAAAAAAAGGCTATAGCGGAGTTGCAATATTATGCAAAACAGAACCCAAACATATAGAGTTTGGCACAGGCATCGCATCTATGGATTTTGAAGGCAGAAACATTAGAGTAGATTATGATGAGCTATCTATTATGAGTATGTACTTACCATCTGGCACCAATGCTGCACGACTAGAACATAAATTTGAATACATGGACTTAATCCACAATTATTTAAATAATTTGCAAAAAGAAAAACCAAATCTTGTGGTTTGTGGCGATTATAATATTTGCCATGAAGCTATTGATATACATAACCCAAAAATGAAAGGAGTTTCTGGGTTTTTACCCGAAGAACGCGAATGGCTTAGTGGTTTTATTGCTAGTGGTTTTGTTGACAGTTACAGACACTTACACCCAGAAAAACAAGAATTTTCTTGGTGGAGTTACAGAGCAAACTCTCGAGCAAATAATAAAGGTTGGCGCTTAGATTATGCCATGGTAAGCCAACCTCTAAAAGAAAAAATTAAACGCAGCATTATACTCACAGAAGCAATCCACAGTGACCATTGCCCTATTTTGATTGAGATAGATCTATAAATCGAACAGTATTTTAGTTGCAGTTTGAAGTACAAAAACAGTACGCTTTTGTTATGGAGCTTTTATAGCCTAACAGATATTTTCTAGAAATTACTACTTAGTTTAAATTATGTTATTACTTTTAGAAAACTTAAAAACGCATCTGTAATGAAATCTATCTCCTTTGTTTTTATACTATTTCTATTGGGTTGTGGCAAGCCAATAGACGCTAAAGACGCTACTTTTAAAACTGCAAAAACCGAAATACAAAAGGTAATGCACCAACAAGAAATAGCATGGAATAATCATGACCTAGAAGGTTTTATGCAAGGCTACTGGAAAAGCGATTCGCTTAAGTTTTATGGTAGTAATGGTCTTACCAAAGGTTGGCAAAACACCTTAGCTAATTATAAAAAAGGCTACCCAACAAAAAAAGAAAGCGGAACGCTAAAGTTTGTTATCAATGATATTTCTAAAATTGAAGGCAATAACTATTGGGTTATGGGCGAGTATCACTTAAAACGAGACCTTGGTAATGCCAATGGTGTTTTTATAATTATCTTTAAAAAGATGAATGGTGAGTGGAAAATTGTTGCTGATATGTCTTGCTAATTGGCGGTTAGGTTTTGACTTTTAGCTGTTAGTGTCGTTAAGTCGCTCTAAATGTTTTTTAATATTAACTGGCTTATAAACAATTTTAGTAGATACCGGATATTTTTCTAAATGCTGTTGTGGTCTTATTGGTCGTTTTTCAAAACCACCACCACAATTTGGGCAAACATGTTGCAATACTTCTACACAAGCTATACAAAAAGTACACTCAAAAGTGCAAATTAAAGCTTCTTTAGAGTTATAGGGTAAATTTTTATTGCAGTTTTCGCAAGTTGGTCTTATATCTAGCATTTGTTTTGTGTTAGCATTTGTGTTAGGGGTTGAAACGGCATCCTTTTTATTTGGTAACTGAGCTTGCCGAAGTTACCAAATAAAAAGATATAGTGTAAAACCCGACCTTTAGGTAACACCCAAAAAAGGTACTACAACTTCTTTACGTACTTGGTAATAATTACGGTTAGTGTTGGTCCAACTTTACCTTCTATATAGTCTGCATTGTCGCGGTCTAGCCTTATGTTTCTAACTGCTGTGCCTTGTTTTGCAACCAAACTAGAGCCTTTTACTTTAAGATCTTTTATTAAAACTACAGAATCTCCATGGTTTAGAACCACACCATTTACATCGCGATGTATCACTTTATCTTCGTCTGCTTCTCCATCTCCAGCTGCTTTTGCTAGTTCTAAAAGATCGTCTTCTATGTAAAACATGCCTAATAAATCTTGTGCCCAATCTGCTTTTATACGGTTAAGCATTCTCCATGCCATAATTTTAACCGCATCGTGCTCGCTCCACATACTATCATTAAGGCAGCGCCAATGGTTAGCGTCTATTTTATCGTCATCTTCCATTTGCTCAACGCAAGTGTTACAGGCCATTAAAGTGGTTTTTAATCCGTTTTCCCTTATTTTTGGAACTGCATAAGCTGCGTTATTTTCTTCGTTACTGCAAAGCTCACATTTTGAGTTGCTGCGTTGTTTTAATTCTCTCTCTAATGACATATAAATGGTTTAAGATGTAAATGTAAATTATTATAATGTTTCTCTTCGCTTTTTTGGCAAACCTTTTACAACCATATCGTAAGAATGGTCTATTAATTGGGTAATAAGTTTTGGTGGTAACTCGCCTGTGTGTAGGTAAACGCTATTCCATAATCGTTTGTGCATGTGATAACCTGGCTTTATACTATTGTATTGAGCTCGTAACTCTTGTGCATAATCTGGGTTGCATTTTAGGTTTATAAACGCATCTCCGTTTTCCCATTTTTTTAATGACGTTAATGCAAACATTTTACCCAAAACTTTAAATACTAGTGTATCTTCATTAAACGGTAAATGTTCGGTTACGGCTTTTTTACTGAGGCAATAATCTCTGTATTGTTCTATATTCATCTCCTCTAAATCTTCCCTAAGCTAAGACTTTCTATTTTAACAATTTTTTGTCTTCGGGTTCAATTTTTAAGGCCGAATAATCTAAACTCCAACCTATGGTTTCTACTAAGTTTTCTATAAGTTGAATAGCTTCTAGTGCTTCTAATTTTGCGACATTATACAAACCACTTTCTGGTATTTTGTCCATAATATGTGTTTTAGCCTTTGCATGTAATTCTGTTAAATCTGAAGCTTCAAACTTATTAAACATACCATCTTGCTTATCGTAATAATTAATATTACTTTCTATAGATAGCACTTCTGGCTGCGGAAAATGGGTTAATACAACTGTTTTTGTTTTAGAATTTGAACGCATTTCTATTTTACTTAAATCGAAACCTACATGCGCTTTTGCATTAATAACCACTAATGCTTTTTTTCGACTAGAAATGAGTTTTAAAAATTTTTCTTTTACATCTTCGTAATGGTAAATTTCTGCAAAATCTCCTTCCACAGTAATAAATTTACATACGCGTTTTATCTTATCTAAAAGTAATACGGATTGTGCATTTGTGGTTTGTTTGGTTTTCCATTGTTTGTAAATTGTAACCACACCTAGGGTTACTAATATGCTTATAATAATGCTAAAAAAGGTTTCCATAATTTCTAAACTTCTGGGCTATGTTAGAAGTAACAACGTGTTGGTTATTAGTCTAAAACTTTATATACTATTGGTTTGCTTGGCGATGCATCGTTCTCAAAAGGTGCAATTTGCAAATTGAGCATATACGTACCATCTTCAATCTTATTAGATACATAGATAAGCTCCGTTATTGTAGCATCTGTTCTCAACGCTCCGTTAAAATTCCAGAATGCTTTGTGCCCTCGCAATTCGCCACCATCTTCTTCTCTGTCTATGCTTGGCAAATCGGTTAACAGGTGTTTTACCCCTTTTTTTACTAAGAGTTTTATGGCATCTTCTTTAAAATACGTCCAGTTGGTATGCGAGTGTTGTTTGCTTTTTTTGCTTTTTGTGTTTGGCAAAGTCCTAACAATTACGGCATCTCTTTTCTTATTACCCAAAGCAAATTGCAATTGTTTTTCTGAAATAACATTATCGTTATTATCCTTTTCTGGGGCAACAGTAATAACTTCTGCTAAGAAAAAAAACTGCTTTAAATGTTTATTAATAGGATAATTTTTCTCGGTAATATGCCCAACAGTTTCGGTATGTGTGCCGTGTGCATGCGGATTAAAGGTTATGGTATTAAAATTTACCGCAGCACCTTTTGCAACACTTATGGTGTTGCCATCAAAAACTTCGGGTTCAATTTTTGGGGGATTGATATACCATGCGTTAACATTTGAAGCATCTGCTTTTAATGGTATAGAAATATCTAAGGGTTGCGATAAATCTATTTTTATTTTTTTTGAATTGTATTGTATCGTTGTAATCATTTATGCTAAATTTAATTTAGTTTCAATTTAAGAAATCCTGAAACTAGTTCAGGATAAACAGTTTTGAAGCAATGCCGTCACTTAAAAATTGTCCTTTTTTAGTAACACGTATATGTTCATTATCAATATACAATAAATGTTGGTTTATTAAAACTTTTGTGTGCTCAATTAAATAATCTTTAAAAACTGTGCCAAAGTCGGTTTCTACTTTAGTAATGGACACACCCCAAATGGTTCTTAAACCCGTCATTATATATTCGTTATATTGGTCTGTTAGTGTTAAAGTTTCAATTTCTATTGGTAATTTGTTTTGCTCAATTGCTTCGATGTATTTTGAATTGTTTCTCACATTCCAGCCCCGTTGTTTTCCGTTAAACGAATGTGCCGATGGCCCAATGCCTAAGTACGATTTTCCTTGCCAATAAGCAGAATTATTTTTACTAAAAAACCCATCTTTACCAAAGTTTGAAAGCTCATAATGTATAAACCCTTGGTCTTCTAATTTGTCTTTTAATAGATGAAATTGCTCGTGTGCTTGCGTATCATCTACATTATTAATAATTCCCTTTTTTATGAATGCTGCTAATGCGGTTTTTGGCTCAACCGTTAATGCGTAGCTCGAAATATGAGGTATATTATAGCTTAATGCCATTTCAATATTTTGAAGCCATTGCGCATTTGAAGCTCCCGGAATACCGTAAATTAAATCTAAAGAAATATTATTAAAGTGCTTAGTTGCCTCTTCTAAGCATGCTTTAGCTTCGTTGGCATTGTGCGCCCGATTCATGAGTTTTAAATCCGTTTCAAAAAACGACTGAATACCAATTGAAAGTCGATTAATTGGACTTTTGGATAATGTAATGATGCGATCCTTAGACAAATCATCTGGGTTAGCCTCTAAGGTAATTTCGGGGTTATCTGAAACCTCGTAGTTTTTATAAACCGAGTTTATTATAGATTGCAATTCGGTATTGGTTAATAATGACGGTGTACCGCCGCCAAAATAAATGGTTTCTACAGTAGTGTTTTTAAATTCGGTGTTTCGTAATTCTAATTCTTTAATGAGTGCATTAATAAGGTCATCTTTCTTTTTTAATGAGGTTGAAAAATGAAAGTCGCAATAATAACAGGCTTGTTTGCAAAATGGAATATGTATGTAGATGCCGCTCATTTAGTCTTTAATATTCAGTTGTAGTTTGCATTAAAATAATATATATGATACCAAAATAGCATTAAAATGTTGCCAATCATTAGATTTCTTTTTCATCATCGTTCAATATAAAACAGAACCGTAGCAACTGCTATACTTATAGTTTCTGTTCCACCTCAACAAAAAATAATTGAAATTAGTTATACAATATTTTAAAATTATTTTAGTAGCATTATTTAAACAAAAGATACAAATTTTGTGTTTTTAAATCGCAATACAGTTTCATACTGTTACCGTCTTTTTTTGATAACCTTTTTTTTTGCATTTTCAGGTTTATTAAACGATAAATAATAGCCATAGCATTCTAAACGATTAAAAAGAGAATGGTATTTTGTTTCTTAAAGTTTTACCTTTGGGCACAACAGAAAACTAAAACCATTCTCTAGGTTTAATATACCGTTGTTGTGAGTGATTAGTTGCGTGTCTCACGCACTAAAGTTAGTAAATAAAACGAACCCATAAAATCCACAAAGACTTTAGTAAATAGGCTTGTACAAGCAATCAAGTTTATAAGGTGTTGCCGACAGTATTTTTTTCTATAAATTTTATTATTCTTTCAAAGAATTCATTTCCTCCAGTTTTCCATACGTTCAAATGATTTGCATTTTCTATTTCTATAAATTCCTTTTTTAAACTTGGGATTTTTGAAAAATTATCTTTTCCATATTTGATATTGATTCTTTTGTCTTGATTTCCGTGAATTATTAATATAGGTTGTTTAATTTTTTCGCAATATTTAATTGGTTTTGCATCTTTTGGGTCAAATTCAGCTATTTTCCCAGCTCTATAAACTAAATAATTTGTTAGAGGTTTGATGTTAAATCCAGCGTGATAATTAAAGTAATCGTTCGTTATTGTTTTAAAGTCGGAAAACGTACTTTCAATTATTCCAAATTTAATTCGTTTGTCATTTCCAAGAGATTGTAAACCAATTGCTCCTCCTAAAGATTGACCCCAAACTCCAATATTTTCAGTTATTCCTTCTTTTTTTGATAGAATACTAACTAATTCTGAAATGTCTTTTTTTTCTTTTACTCCGAAAGTACAATGTGTTCCGTTACTTTGCCCGTGAGCTCTTGAATCTAATGCTACTGAATTGAAACCAAGTTTTGATAATTTATTACTCAATTCAATAAAACTTTCTTTATTGGACCTAATTCCGTGTAATAAAATGATTGTCCCTTTTACAGTATCTAAACTTGAGTAAGTTAAATAACTTGACAATTTTGTGTCGTCAAATGAATTAAAATTGATGTATTTTCCATTTAGTCCATTATTCTCGAAAATTGGAACTGCTGTAATTAAATATTTCCCTTTAACTAATTGTATGAGCGGATTCTTGATTTCAGTTATAAATCTTGGCACATAAAAATGCAAAAAAAGAAGTCCTGAAATTGTCAGAACTAAAAATATTCGTTTAAATATCTTTCTTTTTTCGGTTTTCTTCATATTGTGGGCAACGTTGATTTTTAGTTACTTTCAAAGTTAAACCATTCTGTATTCAAAAATAAACTTGTTAAAAGTAAACAAACC
>JBMYXP010000007.1:0-33547 GCA_049608525.1 Winogradskyella sp. | reverse complement strand
AATCTATAATGTATAAAAAACTGTATTTTTTTGGTGCATATATATGCGCAGAAACAATAATATTGCGTTCTCCAACAGTATTAAAAATCCCTTTTTGTTTTTTAAAAATTGTATCTAGTTGGTTTAAACTTTCTGCTAAATTATTAAAATAACTATTAGTGTTAAGGTGTTGCCATATTTTGCTATCGCTTATAGTTGACCAATTATTTAGAGGTGTTTCGGTTTCAAAAATATAAACGGCATCTTTTGGTACTAAGTAAATAGACTGTATATTATCGTTAGAATTAAAGTACAGTTTGTAGGCTATTAACGAAATTCCTGAAATAACAATTGCTAGTATTAAAAAAAGTAATATTTTTTTCTTCATAATTTAAACCTGTAAAACTCCCATATTAAAGGGCTTTTCTATTGGTGCGTGGTTTGCAGCTTCAATACCTATGCTTATCCAGGTTCTGGTATCTAAAGGATTTATAACACCATCGGTCCAAATACGAGATGCTGCATAATATGGTGATACTTGGTTGTCGTATCTGCTTTTTATGTTATTAAATAGCTCGTCTTCTTTTTCTTTGGTAATGGTTTCGCCTTTTTTCTTTAAAGAAGCGGTTTCAATTTGTAATAATACTTTTGCAGCCGAGTTGCCGCTCATTACAGCCAGTTCTGCACTTGGCCATGCTGCAATTAATGTAGGGTCGTAAGCTTTACCACACATAGCATAATTGCCAGCACCATAACTATTGCCAATAATAATTGTAAATTTTGGCACCACAGAGTTACTAACCGCATTTACCATTTTAGCCCCATCTTTAATGATGCCGCTATGTTCAGATTTGCTACCAACCATAAAGCCAGTAACATCTTGTAAGAATACTAACGGAATTTTTTTCTGATTACAATTGGCAATAAAACGTGTTGCTTTATCGGCAGAATCGTTATAAATAACTCCACCAAATTGCATTTCGCCTTTTGCAGTTTTTACTAATTGACGCTGGTTAGCAACAATACCAACAGCCCAACCATCTATACGTGCATAAGCCGTAATTATAGTTTTACCATAATCTTCTTTATATTCATCAAACTGAGAGTCGTCAACGATACGCTTAATAATGTCTTTCATATCGTATTGGTCGGCTCTACTTTTTGGTAAAATGCCATATATTTCTTCTGGGTTTTCCTTAGGTTCTAAAGCTTCAGTTCTGTTATAACCCGCTTTATCGTAATCTCCAATTTTATCAATTAAACGTTTTATTTTATCTAAAGCATCTTTATCGTCTTTAGCTTTATAATCTGTAACACCAGAAATTTCGCAATGCGTAGTTGCGCCACCCAAAGTTTCATTATCAATGGTTTCGCCAATTGCAGCTTTTACCAAATAACTTCCTGCCAAGAAAATGCTACCAGTTTTGTCAACGATTAATGCTTCGTCACTCATAATTGGTAAATACGCACCACCAGCAACACAACTGCCCATAACAGCAGCAATTTGCGTAATACCCATACTACTCATTACGGCATTGTTTCTAAATATGCGGCCAAAATGTTCTTTATCTGGAAAAATTTCGTCTTGCATTGGTAAAAAAACACCAGCACTATCCACAAGATATATTATGGGTAATTTATTTTCAATAGCAATTTCTTGAGCTCTCAAATTCTTTTTTCCCGTAATAGGAAACCATGCACCAGCTTTTACGGTAGCATCATTAGCAACAACAATACATTGCTTACCTTTTATATAACCTATTTTTATTACTACTCCGCCAGATGGGCAACCTCCATATTGGGCGTACATACCATCGCCTGCAAATGCACCTATTTCTATAGACTTTGCTTTTGGATCTAGTAAATAGTCTATACGCTCTCGCGCCGTCATTTTTCCTTTACTATGATGCTTTTCTATGCTTTTTTCGCCACCACCAAGTTTTACTTTTACTAAACGCTTTTTTAAATCTGATAGTAAAAGTTTATTATAATCTTCGTTTTTATTGAATTTAATGTCCATATCCGTTGCTCGCTAAAAGTGAGAGTTTTATTTATTATACCTTTTTTGGTTTACGAATTTACAAAACCTATAGATGTATAAAAAGCGAATAGTTGGTTAAATAAATTTTTAATGTAAATTTGAAATATAATACACCTAAGATGAAAAATATATTAGCCTTTGCAGGAAGCAATAGTAAAAACTCCCTAAATAAATTACTAGCAACTTACGCATCTAGCTTAGTTACAACAGCCAACACAACAGTTTTAGATCTTAATGATTTTGAATTACCACTTTACAGCATAGATTTTGAAAATGCGCATGGCATACCAAATAATGCGCACCAATTTTTAGCGCATATAAAATCTGCAGATGGGATAGTTTTGTCATTAGCAGAACATAATGGAGCTTATACAGCAGTTTTTAAGAATCTTTTTGATTGGATGTCTCGTATTGATGGAAAATTATGGAGCGAAAAACCAATGCTTTTAATGGCAACATCACCGGGAGCAAGAGGTGGTGCAACGGTTTTAGATATCGCAAAAGGACGTTTTAAATTTATGGCAGGACATATTGTAGCAGATTTTAGTTTGCCATCTTTTAATGCTAATTTTTCTGAAGGGAAAATTACAAATAACGCATTAAACGAAGCACTAAAGCAAAACGTGTTAATTTTTGAAAATGCGCTATAAAGCACGTTTTTTTGTGTTTTAAAACTAAGTATTGAAACAGCAGAATAGTGTACTACAAATTATACAATTATAGAAGCACCATTTGCCTTAGTTTCTTTACCAGGTTCAAAATAAAAATCAACTCTACCAACATATAAGCCATGGCAACCTACTTGGTTAACGAGTACCGATTTGCCTATACTATTTTTTTCGATAGTTGGTTTTGGTAAAAAGGTGTGTGTATGTCCGCCAATTATTAAGTCTATATCTTTTGTGGCTTTTGCTAAATTTAAATCGCAAATTCTATTTGGGCTTTTTTTGAAATAATACCCAATATGCGAAAGGCAAATTACTAAATCGCATTGCTGCTCTTCTTTTAAAATGCGAGACATGTCTTGTGCAATTTCTATGGGGTTATGATAAACGGTTTCCTTATACATTTTTTTATCAACCAAGCCATCTAGCTCTATACCCAAACCAAAAACCCCAATTTTAATGCCATCTTTTATAAAGATTTTATAAGGTTTTACGTGCGTATCCATTACCGTATTAGAAAAATCGTAATTAGCAGACACAAAATCGAACTTTGCATGGGGCAATTGTTTGTATAATCCATCAATACCATTATCAAAATCGTGATTTCCTATGGTTGCTACATCGTACTTTAGCATGCTCATAAGTTTAAACTCTAGCTCACCACCATAATAATTAAAATAGGGTGTTCCTTGAAAAATATCGCCAGCATCTAGCAACAATGTATTTGGGTTTTCTGCTCTTATGTTTTCTACTAAAGTGGCACGTCTTGCAACACCACCTTTATTCGCATTTCTGCCATCATCTGGTCCAAAAGGATCTATATGGCTATGCACATCGTTGGTATGTAAGATGGTAATTTTTTTAGCCTTAGCGCTATCAAAAGATTGTAACCCCAATGCGCCAAAACCCATTAATGCTGTTGCTGCTGTAGATTGTTTTATAAAATGTCTTCTTTTCATGTTAAAAGTATTATGGGAACTTTTATTTAATTGTTTTGTATAGAAATAGCTGCTTAATTTAATCACTAAATGTCATAACTAGTAGAAAGCTAGTTAATAATTTTATGCGGTGTTGCAGGCAGTTACTATTCTTTTAAAAATTCGTATTCGTATATTTTTGGTTTTATTTTGTCGGCTAAAAAGTTCAGTTTGTTCCTTAATTCACTAATTAATTCCATATAGTTTTCATCATCGCTTTTGCTGTTCATTCTACCTTTTGCGTTTCTGCCTTGAAAATGCGCTCGTATATCGTAATAACTAGCATTTACGTTTACATTGGGTTGGCTGTGATAGTAGGTCCACAATTCTCTGCCAGCATCAAAAACGTCTTTGGCTACTTCCGAAAATTCTCTTTTGTTACTCTGACCTTGTTTTAGAAATTCATCAGCATCAAACAAATTAATTTCGTTTTCTGGTTTTATTTTTCCATTAATAAAATTGGTCATAAAGTTACTCTCAAACCTATTTTGGGCATTTACTTCTTGTTCTGTAAAAGGTATCCAGTGGTTTGTGCCAAAACCATTTGAAATATTGTTACTAAAAAGTGTATGGGTTAGACAGTCATTTTGAAATTCAAAATCTGTTTTCCATAAATCTTTTGGCCATAAAAATTGGTCTCTATCATTCAACCAATTTGCATCTATTATTCTACGAACTGTATAGTAAATAGATGTTTCAATAAGGTTGTCTTTTGATGTTTGCCAGTTATGATTTGAAGCTGGAACTTTCATAAAAGGCTCACCAAATCTTACGAGTCTCTGATTTTGAAAATCACTACCAACGCCAATTATTGTAGCTAAAGATTCTGAATTTGTTATTCTAAATGTTTTTACCCAGTCATTGATAAATTTTAAATTGTCGAAGCCCCAAATGTTTTTTGTACCAATATATTCAGCTTTTTTATCATATACATCTGCTTCAATAAATTCAAAATCTTCTTCTTTTTTTGTATCCCATATAAAAAAGCCAATAGGAAAAGTTCCTTTAACATTGTCAAAGGTTTTAGCAGGTGTTAAAAATAAATTTTCGAGCTTGGCTCTATAAAATCTACGAAAATCTTTAAAACGAGGTGCCTGCAAATTTTTTAAAGTTGAAAAATTTGCAATTACTACTTCTGGTATTTCAAAATAAATTCTCGTCAAAAATTGGATGTACATTTCACGTTTTGTGTAACCCATTTTGTCAGAATATTTCTTATGTATTTCACTTTCGGCAACTCCTTTTCGACCTTCACCAAATCTATTATCTGCTTCCGCATAAGGCGGATTTATATAAACAACTAATTTCTTACGTTTTTCTTCATCCTTAATAATGTTTTGCAAACTTTGAGGTAACTTGGTAAAATCATCATTTAAAAAGTCAAATTGAAATACGTGATTTTTCAATAAGTTGGCTCCGTGTTCAATACGCTCGTGCATTACGTTAACATCAGATTGGTCTAATGTGCTTGCATAGATATTGTATTTGTTGGTTAAGCCTGTTAAAAGGTTTCCTGTGCCAGCTGCACAGTCCCAAACGTAATAGTTGTCTTGCCAGTTTTCGCCTAAATAATCGGTTAGGTATTTTTGCGACAATTCTACCCAAATACGTGGTGTAAAAAATGCTCCTTTACGTTCTCTAATATCTTGCGGTACAAGTAAATCTTTACGTTCTATTATATAATCTTGAAATTCTTGTATTGGAGGCCGTTTGTAAAGTTTCCAAAATTGTAAATACGCATCTTTATTACGGATATTTATGGTAGCATCAAACATTTGCTTAATGTTTTCTTTTGCTATTTTGTAGCCTTGGTTTTTAAAGACAACAAATAAACTATCTCTAACCGTTAAATCATCATCAATATTTTGTGTGCCTTTATCGTCAACAAATATGTCTGCTAAATAAAAATCACTATCAAAAATATTCGCTTTTTTTAAGTCGTCCCAATTTACGTCTATAATTGGTTTTACTATCTCAATCCAACGTAAATAAATGGGAATGAAATTGTTTTTGTCAATCTTTATTTTACTTTTTGTAGTGGCTTTGGCTACATTGTTTTTAATGAAGGTATTAAGTAGCTTTTCGTCTTTTTGATAATCAAAAACATAGGTTTTTGTTTTTAAGATAGATTCAATTCGTTCTTTAATTATTCGAAATTCTTTTGTTTCGTGGTTGCTTGGTGTTACATTCCAATTAAAGTCATTGAGGTAAAATATATCTTGAATGTTTACATAATCTACAAATGCAATTTTTTTAAAGTCAAATGCGCCTAAAAAAGCTGGTGGTAAAGTTTTGTCAAAAGTTCGTGCTTTTCCAATTGTTAAAATGAGTTGCACAAACATAGTTGGGATGTCAAAATTCCCAGTTTTTGCTTCTGCCCACAAAAGCGGTATTCTTCCAAATAGGTTGTCTTGTTTTGGAAAAACAGTAAAGTCAATATTTCCAAGAATTTCGGTTGTGTCAAATGGCGCAAACCAGTCAGCTCCAACTTTATTTTTTAGTTCTTCTTCTCGGATTTTTTTATACATCATTCTTACAGTATTGTCTTTTTAAGGCTGTGGTTTGTTTTAGTATGAGCTACTAATTATTAACCTGTATAAACCGATTATCAATCTTAGGATTAATCGTGTCTATTTTTTTAAAATAATCGATCAGTACATTTCTAATTTTATAATTTAAAACATGTAAACCTTCATTATTCTGAAAAAAATTCATGCGGTCACCACCGTTATACAAATAGTCATTTGTTGCCACATAATAGGTTTTTGCGTCATCTATTTTTTGTCCGTTTACGGTTGCTGTATTAATTTCAAAATTTTTACTTAAAGTTAATTGTAATTGTTTTGAAACTGGGTGCGCGCGTTTTGCTTTAGATAGATAAGTAACCAACGCATTAATTTGTGTACCTTTTAAGGCAACAACAACAACAGAGTTTTCAAAAGGCATCACTTGGTAAGCTGTCCGAGCAGTTATATTTCCTTTAGATATTATAGACCTAATGCCACCGTGGTTTAGCAAAACAAAATCTATAGTTTTACCGGTTTGGCTATTAAAAACAGGGTTACTTTCTGCAAATACGGCATCTGCCATTAAGTTACCAATTGTGGTATTAAAAGTTCCGTCTTTTTTAGAATACGTATTTGGCGCGTAAGAAATAACGCTATCCAAATCATTGTTTACATGTTGGCGATAAGGTTTTATGTACTCTTCAATAGATGGGTTAGATTGAATACTGTTGTTAATTTCAATACGTTTGCCTTCAATTTTAGAAAGTTTAACGTCTTCATTACAAGATACAATAAGAAGTAAAAAGCTGAGTTTAAAAATATGTTTAATAGTCATTGAATAACTTATATATAGTTTATAATAAAATTTGAGTGCTTTTATTAAATTTGCACAAAGCCTAAAGATAAATGATTTTAAAAACATTAAAAGAAAAATCTAATCAAAAATACATTAATAAGCTACTGACCAAGCGTAGAGGTTCTGTAAACACCAATAAAATTGATAAAATTGCTGTTTTACTAAACGCAGACGAGTATGATAATTTTGAAGTTTTTAGAGCTTATTTTAAAAAATTAGGACTTTATAACTGTAAAATAATTGCTTTTACCGCTCAAGATAAGATAGAAACTCATAAGTTAGAAGCGTATTGCAATCCTAAAGATTTTGGTTGGAACGGTAAACTAAAAAACAATCATTTAGAAACGTTTTGTGAAGCGCCTTTTGATGTATTAATAAGTTATTATAAAAATGAAACCACACAATTAAGCTTAATTACTGCGGCTTCTAAAGCAAATTTTAAAATTGGGATATCTAATAAAGACGAACGTTTATACGATTTAATTATTGATGTAACCCCAAATGATATAAGCATATTTAAAAAAGAATTTGAAAAATATTTAAACATTCTAAATAAACTATAATGAACAAATTTGTAGGCACCGGAGTAGCATTAATAACACCATTTAATAACGACTTAAGTATAGATTTTAATGCGCTAGAGCGTTTGGTTGAATACAATATAAATAACGGAACCGATTATCTTGTTATTTGTGGTACAACAGGAGAGAGTGTTACTGTAACCCCAAAAGAAAAACAACAATTAGTTCAGTTTATTGCTAAAGTTAATAATGGTAGATTGCCATTGGTTTTGGGTATTGGTGGCAATAACACGGCTTTAGTAATTAACGAAATTAAATCTACAGATTTATCTGCAATCGATGCCATATTATCCGTATCACCATATTACAGTAAGCCAACACAAGAGGGTGTTTATGAGCATTTTAAAGCCATTGCAAATATATCGCCAAAACCAATTATACTTTATAATGTACCCGGTAGAACAGCGTCTAATGTGTTGCCAGAGACTATTGTAAGACTAGCAACAGATTTTAGTAGCATTATTGCCGTAAAAGAAGCCGCAGGTAATATGGGTCAGTATTTAGAATTGCTACGCACAAAACCAAAAGATTTTATGGTTATATCTGGCGATGACGATTTAGCTTTGAGTGTTGCCTTAGCTGGTGGCTCTGGTGTAATATCTGTAATTGGGCAAGCGTTACCAAAAGCGTTTTCAGAAATGATAAAACTTGGTATTGCAGGTAAAGCGAAAGAGGCTTATGCCATTCATTTTAAGTTAATGCCAATTATTGGTATGATATTTTCTGAAAATAACCCAGCAGGTATCAAAGCCGTTTTAAAAGGTTTAGATATCGCAAAAACACACGTACGCTTACCTTTAGTAGAGGCTACAAATACACTTATAAGTGAGATAAAAAACGAGTTAAAAACTGTAGTTAAAAGTTAAACTTAATCTAAATTAGTATAAGCACTAAAAATAGCTGCTATTTTAGCACATAATTTAGTTTAAAAATCCGTTAAAAATGCGTAATTTTGCATATTGTATTAAATTTATGAAAAAAAGTATTTACACACTATTAGTTAGTCTATTATTAATCTCTTGCAGCGATTTTCAGAAAGCACTAAAATCTGAAGATACAGCAGAGAAATTTAAATACGGTACAGAACTGTTTGAAGCTGGTAAGTGGAATAAAGCACACCGCTTATTTACACAAATTTTACCAAAGTATAGAGGTAAACCGCAAGCAGAAAAATTAACATACATGCACGCTATGTGCGCTTACAAAATGAAAGATTACTACCTTGCTAGTTACCATTTTGAGCGTTTTGTTAGTGCTTATCCTAAAAGTGAAAAAGTAGAAGACGCTGCTTTTTTAAACGCTAAAGGATATTATTTTAATTCACCGATATACTCTAAAGAACAAAAAGAAACTACAGAAGCTATAGAAAAGCTACAATTGTTTGTGAATGCGTACCCAAATTCACAGTACTTAACCGAAGCAAATACTTTGGTAAAAGAGTTAGATTTTAAATTAGAAAAAAAAGCTTTCGAAATCGCAAAACAATATAATCTCATTAAAGATTATAAAGCTTCAGTAAAATCGTTTAATAATTTTTTAGCAGATTTCCCTGGATCAACTCTAAAAAACGATGCGTTGTATTACAGATTTAATGCCGAGTATAGTTTAGCAACACTTAGTGTAGAACGCTTAAAAGAAGAACGTCTTAAAACCGCAATATCTTATTATAATACCTTTAAGAAAGCATTTCCAAATTCAGAATACATGGCAGATGCCGATAGAATGAAAATGCAATTACAACAACAATTAGATACCTTTATAACAAAAAGTTAATCATTTATAGCAATGGATTTAAAAAACACAGACGCACCAGTAAGCTCAGTAACTTATAACAGAAATAAAGTAGATGCACCAACAGACAATATCTACGAAGCAATATCTGTTATTGCAAAACGTGCTGAACAAATTAAGACAGATATAAGACGTGAGTTAGTAGATAAGCTAGAAGAGTTTGCAACTTACAACGACAGTTTAGAAGAAATTTTTGAAAACAAAGAACAAATTGAAGTCTCTAAGTTTTACGAAAAATTACCAAAACCACATGCTCTAGCAGTGCAAGAGTGGTTAGAAGGTAAAATATATCACAGAAACACTGAGGAAACTCAAGACTAGTGCTCTCATGTCTATTCTTAAAGACAAAAACATTTTATTAGGCATTACTGCTGGTATTGCCGCATATAAATCTGCTAGTTTAGTACGATTATTTATAAAAGCAGGCGCTAACGTTAAAGTTGTTATGACGCCTGCTTCTAAAGATTTTATAACTCCGCTTACACTTTCTACATTATCTAAAAACCCAGTATATTCTTCTTTTGTAGATGAAGAAGATGGTAACAACGTTTGGAATAACCATGTAGATTTAGCACTTTGGGCTAACCTCTTTGTTATAGCTCCTGCAACCGCTAATACATTAGCTAAAATGGCAAATGGGGTTTGCGATACTATATTACTTGCCACTTATCTTTCTGCAAAATGCCCAGTATATTTTGCACCAGCTATGGATTTAGATATGTACAAACACCAATCTACCAAAGTATCTTTTGAGAAATTAACCACCTACGGAAATAAATTAATTCCTGCAGGTACTGGCGAATTAGCAAGTGGTTTGGTTGGAGAAGGACGAATGGCAGAACCAGAAACTATACTAAATTATATTGAAAACGATATTTTAGACCAATTGCCATTAAGAGGTAAACGCATTTTAATTACTGCTGGTCCAACCTATGAGGCTTTAGACCCTGTGCGTTATATTGGTAACCACTCTAGTGGTAAAATGGGTTTTGCAATTGCAAATGCAGCAGCAAACTTAGGTGCAAACGTAGTTTTAGTAACTGGGCCAACACAGCAACAAATCTCTCATAATTTAGTAGCCGTAAAACCTGTTGTAAGTGCAGAAGAGATGTATAACGAAGTGCACAAGCATTTTAAGTCTTCAGATGTTGCAATATTATCTGCTGCTGTTGCAGATTATAAACCAAAAATAATTGCAAATCAGAAAATAAAAAAGACAGATACAACGTTTACAATAACGTTAGAAAAAACAAAAGATATTTTAAAATCGCTTGGAGAACTAAAAACACATCAGTTTTTAGTGGGCTTTGCTCTCGAAACTAATAATGAATTAGAGCATGCCAAAGGAAAATTGAAATCTAAAAATTTAGACTTAATTGTACTAAATTCTTTACAAGATAAAGGGGCTGGTTTTGGAGTATCCACAAATAAAGTTACTTTTATAACATCGTCTAACAAAATTATAGCACACCAACTTAAATCTAAAGCAGAAGTTGCCAACGATTTATTGCAACAGATCTTAAAACAATTACATGCATAAATTATTTATAGTATTAGCTTTTATTACAACAACAATCGGCTTTTCTCAAGAGTTAAATTGCACAGTTACTGTTATTTCTCAGCAAACTGGTAACGAAAACAATGTGGTTTTTAAAACCTTAGAAAAACAATTAACTGAGTTTGTAAATACTACCAAATGGACCGAAAAAACGTATAACCAACAAGAGCGTATTAGTTGTAGTATGGTTATAAATGTAAAAGATTACAGTAATAATTTGTTTTCTGCAACCTTACAGGTATCTTCATCTAGACCAATATTTAACTCAAGTTATAATTCGCCAGTTTATAACTTTAATGACAAAGATTTTAACTTCAAGTATTTAGAGTATCAAAATTTAGTGTTCAATCCAACACAATTTGAATCTAATTTAGTGTCCATATTAGCATTTCATGCTTACATGATTTTAGGTATTGATGCAGATACATTTGCACTCAATGGAGGTAGTGAGTACTTTAAAGAAGCACAAACAATTGTAAATTACTCACAGCAACTTAGCGGCCAAGGTTGGAAATTAGAAGACGGTTTGCAATCGCGTTTTTCACTTATAGATAATTTGTTGTCAACTACTTACAAAGAGTTTAGATCTTCAATGTATAATTACCACATTAAAGGCTTAGACCTTATGAGCGACAACCAAAAAGCGGCTAAAACAAAAATTGTAGCTGTGTTTTCAGAATTAAGAAACATACACAGCAGACGACCAAATTCATTTTTAATGCGTGTTTTTTTTGATGCAAAAGCCGATGAGATTATAGATATTTTTTCTGGTGGGCCATCAGTAAACATTGCAGAAGCTGTTAATGTATTAAATAAAATTGCCCCAATTCATTCTCAAAAATGGAGAAAAATTAAGTACTAAAACCTAACATCTAATACCTAACATCTAACATCTAACACCCAAATCAGTGCTAACATCACTTTACATAAAAAATTACGCACTCATTGATGAGTTAAAAGTTCAATTTAATGATGGGTTAACTATTATTACAGGCGAAACAGGTGCAGGTAAATCTATTCTTTTAGGTGGTTTATCGTTAGTACTCGGTAAGCGCGCAGATTTAAGTCAGGTTAAAAATACCGATAAAAAATGTATTATCGAAGCCGTTTTTAATGTTGAAAAATACAATTTAAAACCCCTTTATGAGTCTTTAGATTTAGACTATGAGACACAGACAATAATACGTCGCGAAATATCACCTTCGGGCAAATCGCGAGCGTTTATAAACGATACACCAGTAGTATTAGAGCGTTTGGTAACACTAAGTTCTTACTTAATAGATATACATTCTCAACACCAAACCCAACAGGTAACAGAAGACGATTACCAGTTTAAAGTCATTGATGCTTTAGCCGAAAACGCACAAAACTTAGAAGTATTTTCAAAAGAATTAGTAGCGTATAAAAAACTTCAAAAATCTTTAGATACACTTCAAAAATCTAAAGCAGAACTTGTAAAAGAATACGACTACAATTTGTTTTTATCTAAAGAATTGGAAGACTTAAATTTAGAAAAAATTAATCTTGAAGCATTAGAAACACAATACGAAACATTAAGTAATATAGAGCTTATTAATGAGAAATTAAGTAGTACAAAAGCTGTGTTGCAAGCTGAAAATATTGGTGTAACCGACCAAATAAATGCTATAAAACAAGAATTATCTAAAATTTCTAACTTCGGAACCGCATATAATGACTTAAAAGAACGAATAACCAGTGTTAGTATAGAGTTAGAAGATATCTCGGTAGAGTTAGACGATTTACAAGAAAATTTAGTTTCAAACCCTGAAGAATTAGTTGTTATTTCAAAGAAGCTTCAAGCTATAAATAATTTGTTTCAAAAGCATTCAGTTTCAAGTATTAGTGATTTAATAATTATTAAAAATCAGCTAAAAACTAAAATTAACGATACCGAAAGTTTAGACGATACTATTGCCAAACAAGAAAAACAACGCGTACTCTATAAAGAAAAATTATATGTACTTGCGTTAAAAATTCATACCAAACGAAAAAAAATAATTCCTGTTTTTATTTCAAAACTCGAAGCTATTTTAGCCGATTTAGGAATGCCAAATGCAAAGTTTAATATTCGGTTAGAACAACTTAACGATTTTGTATCTAACGGAAAAGATACCATGCAGTTTTTGTTTATGGCAAATAAGGGTTCTAATTTCAACGCGCTAAAAAAAGCAGCATCTGGCGGAGAATTATCGCGTATAATGTTAGCCATAAAATCTATACTTGCAGACTATATACAGTTGCCATCCATAATGTTTGATGAGATTGATACTGGAGTTTCTGGTGAAATTTCTAATAAAATGGGAGATATAATGAAACAAATGAGTGCTACAATGCAAGTATTTACGATAACGCATTTACCACAAATTGCTGCTAAAGGTAATACCCATTTTAAAGTCTTTAAAACCGATATTGATAATGTTACGCACACACAACTTAAAAAAATAGAAGCTAATGAGCGTATTACAGAAATTGCACAAATGCTTGGCGGATTAACCAATACAGAATCTGCAATGGCACATGCAAAACAATTGTTGGATTGAAAAAATTGAAAGATTGAATGATTAAAAGATTGAAAGATTAAAAGATTGAAAGATTTAAAAAATGAATATTGAATTTTTAACCTTTAGATAAGCTTAAATTTAATACTTTAGCACTAACACCAAACACCTAAAACCTAAAACCTAATAAAAATGTCATACAATTTACTTAAAGGAAAGCGAGGAATTATATTTGGAGCTTTAGATGAAAACTCTATTGCTTGGAAAACCGCAATGCGTGTACACGAAGAAGGTGGCACATTTGTACTTACCAATGCCCCAGTTGCAATGCGTATGGGACAAATAAATACGTTAGCAGAACAAACAGGCTCGCAAATTATACCTGCAGATGCCACTTCTGAAGACGATTTACAAAACCTTGTTACACAAGCAATGGAAATTTTAGGCGGTAAGCTAGATTTTGTATTGCACTCTATTGGCATGTCTATAAATGTTAGAAAAGGAAAGCACTACACCGACCAAAATTATGCTTGGACACAAAAAGGGACCGATGTATCTGCAATGTCGTTTCATAAAACTATGCAAACGCTTTATAAAGCAGATGCCATGAACGAGTGGGGAAGTATTGTTGCGTTAACATATATGGCAGCGCAACGTGTGTTTCCAGATTATAATGATATGGCAGATAACAAAGCCTATTTAGAAAGTATTGCTCGTAGTTTTGGTTACTTTTTTGGTAGAGATAAAAAAGTAAGAGTCAACACCATATCTCAATCACCAACACCAACAACTGCTGGTAGTGGAGTAAAAGGTTTTGATGGGTTTATTGCTTACGCAGAGCAAATGTCGCCGTTGGGTAATGCCACAGCCTTAGATTGTGCAAATTATACCGTATCGTTGTTTAGCGATTTAACCAAACGTGTTACATTACAAAATCTTTATAACGACGGCGGTTTTAGTAACATGGGTGTTAGTGATGCTGTAATGGAAACTTTTGTAGATAATCAAGAAAAATAAATAAGAGAATATTAACCAATTTATTTTGCTAACTAAAAAAAAAGGTTAAAATGTTAATTAATTTAACATTTTAACCTTTTTTTTTGCATTTTGTCTATTTAGCAACAATTATACCTATATATTAATAATTAATCAATATTTTAGGGGCTTGTTAAACTTAATTATTAACTAAACTTAATTAAATATGAAAAAAATTACATTTTTGTTTCTTGCAATGTTTGCCTTTTGTTGGCAATCTAATGCGCAATCATTTATTATTGGTACGGGTACTGATGAAAGTGGTAGTAATGGGTCAGACCCTATCGATGGCTACTACAACTCTTTTAGATATCAAGTTGTATATACTGCGGCAGAATTATCTGCTACATTAACACCTTACGATGAAATTACAGCTTTAGGTTGGTCTATTTCTGAGGATTATGGTGGAGGGGATTTACTAGGCTATACAATTAAAATGGGGCATACATCTGCTTCAAATTCTGCTGCTCATGATGCTTCAACAACTATGGTTGTTAAGAATGCTTTTGATTATGACCCAACAGTAACTGCTGCAGGAGCATTTGATATGATAGCTTTTGATACGAATTTTGTATGGAATGGTGTCGATAATGTTGTTGTAGAAGTATGTTCTGACGGTCAAAACTCATTTTCGTCTCCTTTTGGGCAAGTTAGAACCACTAATGGTGTTACTGATGGGTCTAGATATTTTAGAAGAGATGGTGGCACGTCTTGTGGGGAGGATACTAACTCTCAAAATTCTAATAAACCAAATATCCAATTTAATTATATAGATGGTACACCACCTGCTTGTTTACCACCATCTTCATTAACAGCTATCAACGTAACAGTTTCATCTGCAGATTTAGGATGGACATTAGGAGGTTCAGAAACTTCATGGAACGTAGAGGTAGTAGCTGCGGGTACTGCTGCAACAGGTACTGCTACAGATAGTGGTGTAGCAAATGGATTTACAAAAACAGGTTTAACTGCTGCAACAGGCTATGAGTTTTATGTACAAGCTATTTGTGGTGGAAATGTAAGTACTTGGACAGGTCCTTTTGAGTTTACCACATTACCTGGGCCACATTCTTTACCTTTACCTGAAGGTTTTGAATCTGGATTTGCAAATTTTGATAACGCATCTGGTAATGATGTAGATTGGGCAATTAGCACAACTTACTTTCATACTGGAGCACAGAGTATGCACAATGCTTATAGTGCAAGTGATGAAAATATTGCACATGAAACAGGAATTCTTGATTTATCTGGAACGACTGCTGCACAAATAGAGTTTTGGCATATTGCAAAAACAGAAGGGACTTATGATAAGTGTTATGTAGAAGTTTCAACAGATGGGGGTGCTACTTATACAACACTACCAAATTCAGCATATCAAGGTTCTGCTGGTGATTACAGCACTCAAGGTTACTTTCATGAAGATTCTTATGGAACCTGGGGTACTGGTACTGAAACACCAGATAACAATACATGGTGGAAAAAAGAGGTTTTTTCTTTAGCAGCTTATAATGTAGCTAATGTGCGTTTTCGTTTTAGATTAACTTCTGATAGTAGTGCACAACGTGCAGGATGGTATATAGATGATATTTTAATTTCTGAGCCAATGTGCCCACAACCATCTACATTAACTGCAACTAATGTAACAGCTACATCAGCAAATTTAGGGTGGACATTAGGCGGTTCTGAAGCTTTATGGAATGTAGAAGTTGTAACTGCAGGTACTACTGCAACAGGTACAGCAACAGATAGTGGTGTTGCTAATGGATTTACAAAAATGGGATTAACAGCTGCAACAGACTATGAGTTTTATGTACAAGCTGATTGTACAGGTGGAGACTTAAGTTCTTGGGTAGGTCCTTTTGCATTTACTACATTATGTACACCTTATACAGCAACTTATACACAAAATTTTGATGCAGAAAGCACACCAGATATTAATACATGTTGGGGTACCATATTAGAAAACCCAACATCTACTTTTGCAAATATAACGAGCTCAACAACGCAAAGTGTTTCAGCTAGTAATTCTGTAAGATTTTATAATTCAGGTGATAATACATCAGATTTTTATTTAGTAACACCTAATTTCTCTGATTTAGATAACACAAAACGTATCGTATTTCAATTATATCAAAATCAAGGTACAAGTGATGATGGTGATGTTGTAGAAATAGGTACAATGACAGATCCTAGTGACGCAAGTACTTATACAACTTTTAAAACTATAACTTATGCAGAAAGAACTGAAGACAGTTGGTCTAATATTGTAGTTAATTTTGATACTTATGCTGGATCAGATAACTTTGTTGCTATTAAAATTAATTTTGGTGCTACTTATAATTACTATTATTTAGATAATTTTGTTTATGAAGCAATTCCATCATGTGTAGAGCCATCTGCATTAATGGCTACTAATATTACTGCAACAACTGCAGATTTAGGATGGACATTAGGCGGTTCTGAAGCTTTATGGAATGTAGAAGTTGTAACTGCAGGTACTACTGCAACAGGTACAGCAACAGATACAGGTGTTGCTAATGGGTTTACAAAAATGTCATTAACTCCATCTACAGATTACGAATTTTATGTTCAAGCAGATTGTACAGGTGGAGACTTAAGTCCTTGGGCTGGTCCATTTGCATTTTCTACACCTTGTGCTGCAGAGAGTGCAGCATATACAGCAGATATGTCTGCAAATGTACCAGATGCATGTTGGAATGAAGCGGGTAGCGGTGAAGTAGCAGCAGGTCCTTCTGGTTTAGGCGCATCTAGTTGGAAAGCGGGTAGAGCCTTTACAGATGCAGATGGTAATGTTGTAAATAGTAATGTTATGAACTTATATCAAGGTAATGTAGCTAGAGAATGGTTAATATCTCCAGTTTTTGATTTAGATGCAATTGGTGCATCTGGTTTATTGGTTAAAGTTGCAGTTACAGATTATTCTGGTTCAGGGACTAGTGCTGCTACTGCTACGGATACTATGGGATCTGATGATGAAGTACAATTAGTAATGACTACCGATAATGGTACAACTTGGACAAATGTAACAACATGGAATGTTGGTAATCAGCCAGATGTTACTGGTACAGATTATATCTTAGACTTAAGTGGTATGACTGGTAGTGTTCAGTTTGCATTTTTTGCATCAGATGGTACAGTAGATGATTCAGAAGATTATGATTTTCACGTTGGTACTTTTGAAGTGAGTAATGCTGTATTATCAACAGTAAGTTTTGATAATGAAGCTGCTTTTACATACTATCCTAACCCAGTTAAAAATACATTAACATTAAATGCTCAAAATACTATTGATAATGTAACAATGTATAACATGTTAGGCCAAGTGGTATTAAATGCTAAACCTAATAATGTAGATAGCGAATTAGATATGTCTAATTTAAAATCTGGTGCTTATTTTGTAAAAGTAACTATTGCAAATAACACTAAGACCATTAAAGTAATTAAGCAATAAGCTAAAAAACTTTAAATATCATTTCAAAAGCCACCAATTTGGTGGCTTTTGTCTTTTGTTTATTTACCTTTGTTTGACTATGAAGGATTTAACATTTTCATTTATTATTCCTGTATATAATAGGCCTAATGAAATTAAAGAACTCTTAGAGAGTTTTTTGCAATTAGATTTTAATCTCAATTACGAAATTGTAATTATTGAAGATGGCTCCACATTAACTTCTAAAACGGTTATAGATACATTTAAAAATCAATTGAATATTGCGTATTACTTTAAGCCAAACTCTGGTCCTGGAGACTCGCGTAATTATGGCATGCAAAAAGCTAAAGGCAATTATTTTATTATTTTAGATTCAGATGTTATTTTACCTTCAAACTATATAGTTGAAGTCAATACAGTTTTACAAACTACATTTTACCATTGCTTTGGTGGTCCAGATGCGGCACATCAGTCATTTTCTAACCTTCAAAAAGCTATAGATTTTTCTATGACGTCTTTTATGACTACTGGCGGTATTAGAGGAGGAAAAAAGCAAGTTGAAGATTTTCAACCTCGAAGTTTTAATATGGGTTTATCAAAAGAAGCGTTTTTGGCTTCTGGTGGGTTTGGTAAAATTCATCCTGGGGAAGACCCAGATTTATCAATGCGCTTGCATAAGTTAGGTTATAAAACAACACTAATACAAAAAGCTTTTGTGTATCATAAACGAAGAATTTCTTGGTCTAAGTTTTATACACAAGTTAATAAATTTGGTAGGGTTAGACCTATACTAAACCAATGGCACCCAAAATCTAAAAGCTTGGTGTATTGGTTTCCTTCACTATTTAGTGCAGGCTTACTAATTGCGTTAGTTTTACTATTATTCAATATTAAATTACCTTTATATTTTTATATAGCATATTTTGTGTTGAGTTTTATTTTTGCTTTTATTAAAAATAAAAGTGTTAGCGTTGCATTTTTAGCAATGCTTGCAATACTAATACAATTTTTTGGTTATGGTTATGGGTTTATAAAATCTACAATACAATTAGTTATACTAGGTAAAAGCCCAAAAAACGCATGTCCTCATTTATTTTTTAAATAACATATGCAGCCAATTTTAAAATTTAATTTGTTTAATTATTTAAAGAAGAGAAACGTAAAGCGTTTTCTGTTATTTTTTGGAATAGCGTTTATATTTCTAATTTTTTCTAAGTTATCTACTAGTTATAAGCAAACCATTAAGCTTAATGTAGAATTAGTTAATGTAGCTAATGATGTTGTATTACAACACGATACGTTGCATACCATTGATGCTTTTATAGAAACAAAAGGTTTTACTTTATTACCTTTTATTTTTGAAGACTTTAATACAATAACAATAGATGCAAAAACAGATGTAACCTCTAGGTCTGGGTATTATAATTTTGATGTTCAAAAACATAGATTTCTTATTGAAGACCAATTGGGTAAATCTATTAAATTATTATCCTTAAAGCCAGATACACTAATGCTGCACTATTCTAAAATGGCATCTAAGTACGTACCTATACAATTAAATAAAGCAATTAATTATGCCTCGGGCTTTGATGTAAAAGGCCCTTTTAAGTTAAATACCGATAGTGTAAAAATTGTGGGATCTGCTATAGATGTTAATAAAATTGAGTTTATCGCTACCGATAAGTTAGTGCTAAAAGACGTAAAGACAGCTATTAATAAAACGATTAAACTGAATACAGCTAACTATAATAAAGTTAAAATATACCCAGAAACAGTTACCATTAATGCCACAATTACACGCTTTACAGAAGGTACAATAGAAGTGCCAGTAACTATTATTAACAAACCAAACGCTACAACGATTAATTACTTTCCAAAAACTGTAATGGTATCGTATTATGTAGATTTAGAAAGTTATAATACTATTAAGCCAACAGATTTTAGTGTAGAGTGTAATTACTTAGAAGCAAAAACGAATAAAACCTATTTTATTCCTAAAATTACTAAAAAACCAAAATCTGTTGCACGTGTAAATTTGAAACAAAAACGTATAGATTTTATAAAATTATAGAATGATAGTAGTAGGTCTTACAGGTGGTATTGGAAGTGGTAAAACCACTATTTTAAATTATTTTAAGTCCTTTGGTGTACCCGTTTATATTGCAGATGACGAGGCAAAGGCCTTAATGAATCGTTCTAAAGTAATTAAAAAAAAACTTATAGCGCTTTTTGGTGAGGCTGCATATAAAGCAGGCACATTAAATAGGTCGTATTTGTCTTCAAAAATTTTTAGCGACAAAACATTATTAGCAAAAATGAATGCTATTGTACATCCAAAAGTTGCTTCGCATTTTAAACGTTGGCTAAAAAAGCAAAACGCTCCTTACGTTATTAAGGAGGCTGCAATTATTTTTGAACATAACCAAGACAAGCAGTACCACTATATTATTACTGTGGTTGCAGATGAAAATTTGCGAATAGAACGTGTTGTAAAACGCGATAATACTTCAAAAGAAAAAGTGAAGAACATTATTAAAAATCAATTATCTGATGCAGAAAAGATTAAAAAATCGGATTTTGTAATTACTAATAATAGTTTAGCACTCGCTAAAAAGCAAGCCATTAAAGTGCATAAAAAACTACTTCAAATATCAGCCTAAAAAATTAACAATCTCTTTTGTTAATGTAAGGTTAAACCCAATTTGTACTAAATGTTAAAATGTTAAATTTGATTAATGGGCAAAAAGCTACTTATTCCGTTAGTGATTTTGATGAGTTTATCACTTATCGGTATCATCTTTGTGCAATCATTTTTTATAAACAACAGTTTAAAAAATGAAGAAAAGAATTTTGAACGTAGTGTAAAACGTGCCTTAAGCTATGTGTCTAGAGATATAGAAGAAATAGAAATTAGAGATTATTATGAAAAAATTAGACCATTTATAAGCAGTGGAAAAAAACCAGATTCTACCATAATAAAACAACTTTATTTTGAGGCAGAAGATGAAGTAAATAGCCAAACCATAAAATATAAAAGTACAATTTTTGAATCGCAATATAAAATACCTTCACTTTTTGATGAAATAGAAATAGATAGTTTTAGTGTAAGCAAATGGACAAACGAGCGTGTAACCGAAATATATAATAAATCTAAAATAGACGGAAATATTAGTTTAAGACCTCAAGTAATTGTTGAGTATAACGATTTACCATATTTAGACAAACGCCAGTATGATATAGCTTATCAATTGTTATCTAAATCTAGACCAATTTATAAGCGAATAAACACAAAATACTTAAATGCGCTCCTAAAAAGCGAACTTAAAGGACAAGGTATTAATCTAGATTTTGAGTTTTCTGTGTACGATAAAGATTTAGCCACCAAAGTACAAACAGAAAATTTTGAAAAAGCAAATGCCTACAGTGGTATTCATATATTTTTAGATGCAAATAATAAAAGTAATTATACACTTTGGATAGATTTTCCGAATAGAAAAAAATATCTATTATCGTCTATAATGTCAATGATTGTGTTGTCTATTGTATTTACTAGCATTATAATAATTGCTTATGCAAGTGCTATTTATCAGTTGGTAAGGCAACGTCAAATATCGCAGATAAAAACGGACTTTATTAATAATATGACGCATGAGTTTAAAACACCAATTGCTACTATAAATTTAGCTTTAGACGCTATTAAAAACCCAAAAATAATAGAAGACCAAGATAAGGTAAAACGTTATTTAGGAATGATAAAAGAAGAAAACAAGCGCATGCACGCACAAGTAGAAAATGTGTTGCGTATTTCTAAATTAGAAAAAAATGAGCTTAATATAAGTAAAGAAAAATTAGATTTACACGACTTAGTAATAGATGCAATAACACACGTAGAGTTATTAGTAGAAGACAGGCAAGGTTATGTAAAAACACATTTAAATGCCCAAGACACATCAGTGTTAGCCAATGACACTCATTTTACAAACGTTATTGTTAATATTTTAGATAATGCTATAAAATACTCAGACGATGCACCAAAAATAGATGTTTATACAGAAAGTATTGGGAGTAATATACTACTAAAAATAAAAGATCAGGGCAACGGTATGTCTAAGCAAGTTGTAAAACGTGTGTTCGAGAAATTTTATAGAGAACATACTGGTAATGTGCATAATGTAAAAGGACATGGCCTAGGGCTAGCTTACGTAAAACGAATTGTAGATGACCATCAAGGCCATGTAACACTAGAAAGTGAAAAAGGAAAAGGCAGTACTTTTATTATAAAATTGCCATTAATAGCATAAATCACAAATTATGGAAGAGCAAAATAAAAAAATTCTTTTAGTTGAAGATGACCCAAATTTTGGAACCGTTTTAAAAGATTATTTAATGATGAACGATTACGACGTTGTCCATGCCAAAAACGGCATGGAAGGCTTTGAAAAGTTTAAAAAAGACGATTTCGATCTTTGTATTTTAGATGTAATGATGCCTTATAAAGATGGCTTTACACTAGCCAAAGAAATTAGAGAAAAAAATACAGACGTACCAATTATTTTCTTAACAGCCAAAGCTATGAAAGAAGATGTGCTAAAAGGGTATAAAGTAGGAGCAGACGATTATCTTAACAAACCGTTTGATAGCGAGGTTTTATTAATGAAAATTAAAGCTATAATACAACGTAAAGCTACAGATACCGTAGCTGATAGTAAACAATTTGAATTTAAAATAGGCCGTTTTGATTTAAACTCTAAACTTCGTTTTTTAACGCTAGATGCCGAAAACCCTACTAAATTATCACCAAAAGAAAATGAATTATTACGTTTATTAGCATTGCATGAAAATGATTTAATGCCAAGAGAATTAGCACTCACAAAAATATGGAGAGACGATAACTACTTTACGTCTCGTAGTATGGATGTTTACATTGCTAAATTGCGTAAGTACTTAAAACCAGATACTAATGTAGAAATTTTAAATATACACGGCGAAGGTTTTAGATTGGTAGTTAATAACAAAGATGCATAGTATTTATAGTTATACCCATTGTAATTTTTAAAATGAGCAAAAAAGGAGAACGAACATTATATTCAGTTCGTTATTATTAGTTTTATACGACGCTTTAAAATCCAGCACTTTATATGCTGGATTTTTTGTGTGTGTTATCTTCAATTAATTTTATAGTGTTTTTAATAGCATCAGTATAATTAAACCAATTTACAGTAGAGTCTTTTTTATACCAAGTGAGTTGGCGTTTTGCAAAACGTCTCGTATTTTTTTTTATTTCAGATAGGGCAAAGTCTAAAGTTATTTCCCCTTCAAAATACAGAAATAATTCTTTGTAGCCCACAGTATTTAAAGCGTTTAACTGTTTGTAAGTAAATAGATTTTTGGCTTCTTCTAGTAAGCCATTTTCTACCATTACATCTACACGCGTATTAATTCTGTCATAGATTATTGAGCGTTCTGCATCTATACCAATAGTAATGGTTTTAAAAGCACGGTTTTTAGTTGAGTCTGTTAAAAATGACGAATACGGTTTTTTGGTGCCTATACAAATTTCTAAAGCCCTAATCACCCGATGCGGATTATCTAGAGCAATTGTAGTGTAGGTTTTAAAATCTAATGTTTTTAGTTGTTTTTGTAATACTTCTAAACCTTCTTTTTGTAGTTTTGTATTGAGGTCTGTTCTAATTTGCGGATTAACTTCAGGGAAATAATCTAACCCTTTGGTTACTGCTTTGGTGTATAAACCAGAGCCACCTACCACTATTACAAATTGGTTTTTTTGGTGCAACTGTGCAATTTTAGAAATAGCATCTCGTTCAAAATCACCAACATTATACTGTTCTTTTATAGACTTATGTTGAATAAAATGGTGTTTTGCGGCATTTAACTCTTCAATAGACGGCACAGCAGTGCCAATAGTCATTTCTTTATAAAACTGGCGCGAGTCTGCCGATAGTATTTCAGCATTAAAATGCGTTGCTAACTTAATGCTTAAAGCCGTTTTACCAATAGCAGTTGGGCCAACAATAGAGATAAGATATTTGTTTGGTATAATCATTAAAAATAATGTGTTTAATGATGTAATTTATGTCCACATTTATAGCAAAATTCCGAATGGTCTTTATGGTTAGAGTCCAAACAATTTGCACAAGATTGTGAGTTAAGATCTATACTAGGCTTTTGAGAATTTTTATTTTCTTTTTCTGCTTTATTACTAGCTTTTGTGTATTCTGCCGAAATAATACCAGTTGGTACAGCAATAATACCATAACCTAAAATCATAATAATAGTTGTAATAAATTGACCTAAAGCAGTTTGTGGTGCAATATCACCAAAGCCAACGGTTGTTAAAGTTACAATACACCAATAGACGCTTTTTGGTATGTTGCTAAATCCATTTTCTTCGCCTTCTACTAAATACATTATTGTACCAAAAACTACGGAAGATATTATTACTGCAAATAGAAACACTAAGATTTTAACTCTACTTTCAATTATAGAATTTTTTAATTGGTTTGAAGCTCCTAAGTAGCGTGCTAATTTTAAAATTCTAAACACTCTAAGTAAGCGTAAAGCTCTTAAAACTACAAGTGCTTGCGCACCACCAAACATAAATGTGAGGTACATGGGTATGGTAGAAAGCAAATCTATAATGCCAAAAAAACTAAAAATGTATTTAAAAGGTTTTTTTACACTTATAACTCGAAGTACATATTCTATTGAAAATAAAATAGTTACAATCCACTCTGACACATATAAGACCTCGTGATATTTTTTATCAATACTATTAACACTTTCTAGCATTACTAAAACAATACTTAATAGAATAAATATTAATAATATAATGTCAAATATTTTTCCTGTTGGTGTATCTGCTTCATAAATAATTTCATGAAGTTTAGTTTGCCAATTGTGTTTTTTATTGGGTGTCATATTTCAAATTTACGAAAACTATAATTAGTGTTTGCCTAATACTATAACTGTATTGTTTTGAATTTGAACGACTTTATTCATAAGTTCTTTTAAGTAACTATAAAATTCTGGTTCATAGATGGCTTTATCAAACTTTAGCTTAAAAAATAGTGTAAGTGTATTGCCCTTAGACTCTATGTTAAATTTTAGTGAGCCCGATTTGTTTGGTAGTGCGTAATTTATAGCATTCGGAATTTCTAATACTTTTAAGCCGTCTTTTAACTCTATAATCATGGTATAAAAATAAATATCCTTGTAACCAAAATCTATTGGATACGTGCGTTCTTGAAGTTTGAATGGGTTTTCTTCAAAAAACTTAAATATAAAAGGATTTAGAAATAGTTTATCTCCTATAAATTCTGGAGCTACGGTTATATTTAATTGTTCTTTAAACTCAGACTGTCGCTTATCAAAATCAATGATTTTGTGTTCATTTATTTTAATATTAGTGTATTTATTGGCTATTTCTTCTTTGTATCCTGTTGGGCTTTCATCATAGTTTTGCTTTAAACTAAGTGCATGATAGCCGTTATGATTACTAGCTACAAGTCCTTCAAAATTGTTTTTAGCTGTATCAAATATTAATTGTATTCTGTTAGTTCTAATAGAATGTTTTTTAGCTTCAATCGTTTCCCAATTGCTACCATTTTCAAAATCCATTAATCGTCCATATTGATTTAAGCACCTAAACGGTAATTCGCCAAACGCTAGGTAAGGATTTGTTGCGTCTAAAAAGTAGTCTTTATCTTTAATTGTAGTTTTTAATATCACATAATTAAAATCTGTAAGTACAGGATAAATTTTTGTAGCTAATCCATTTGCTCGTGTAGATAATAGAATAGGGTGCGTTTTAAAACCTTCAATAGATAATAGATTTTCTAGTAATATATTAATTTCAAAAGCACTCCCAACGTTTTCTTTTATTAACTTTTTTATTGAAACATTATAACGCTCGTATTTATTATTCCATCTGTAATTATCTATTACAAATTGGTAAATGGCTTTAGCTTTTTCTAAATCATTATCTATTAAGGAGATTGAGTCTGGAAGCAAATTTTGCACTAAATTATTTTTTTTTCTAAGTTGTTTACCAAAATCAGCATCCGTTTTTAGTTCCTTATCTACAATTTTCCAAGTTTTAGATAATCTATTTGTGCTACCATCAAAATTTTTAATTTCGTTGAGTTCGTATTCAATTCTAGATGTATAATTTAATGCCGTAGTGGTAAAGCCTTCGGGTTTATAAGCGGGTATATTTTTCATTACATACTTGCTTACAGTACAATCAGACATGCTTCCGTTAGTTACTTTTAGACATTCTTTTTCAATTTTTATAGCGTTAGTATTTAGTGGTATTTTGCCAACTAACTTTATGTGATAGTTATAATTAGCTGGTATGCTGGTATTGTATTCACTATAAAGTACTGGGTCTGCGCCCTGAAAGTACCAAGGCTGATATTTTGTCATAAAACGAGATTGGGTTTCGTAGCTATAAGTTATAACACTCCCTATTTTTACATTTGGTAATACAAATTTTACTAATGTATAGTTTTCATTCTCTTCTTTAAAAATAGCATTTGGTAATAGTTTAGAGGTTTTAATTTTACCATTTTCTAGGTTATGGGTTGTGCCTTTAATGTTTAAAATTTTTTCTTTAGAAGATTTGCCTTTATATAATTTTACTTCTATTTCACCTTTTTTTAACCCTTCAGATTTTAATATTTTTACCTTTTGCTTTATTTGTACTCTAAGCCAAAAACTTTGTTGATCTATAAAGCTGTTACCATAATCGTATATAACCAAAGCACTTGCTGTAGAATCTTTTGCATAGGTGCTTTGTTTTAAATCTTCTATAGAAACAGACATTCCTATATTATAGTTTTGAGAGTAACTAAAAAAACAAGCAAATAATGCAGTAATGAGTAATCTTAATTTCATTTAGTGAGGTTTATAATTTTTAATCGTTTGTTTCGTCGTATATAACTTTGTATAATGTGTTGATTATCTTTGGTGTTAGACATTGGTGTTATTAAAGACGCTAAAATGTCTTTGTTGGTAATTTGAAGATTTAAATCAAAAAAACCAAAGCCTTTAAATATCCCATTTTCAACTAAAAATACACTTTTTTCGTGTACATCTCTACCTTTATCTACAATAAGCATGTCTTTATTTTGGTAGCTATGTTTTGCGATTAACTTATTAATACGCAAGTTATAAGTTTGGGCAGATTCTTCATTTATGCAAGCACCCAAACATTGTTTTACATCGTATTTAAAACAACTTGTTTTTGTAGTATAAAGCCCTGTTAGTTTTTGGCATAGATTATAATCTTCTACAGCTTTAAACATAAAAGTTTTTCCGCTATGCCGTGTGCCAAAAGTGGTAATTGGTAAAACATCTCCGTTTGCTTTATCTATTTTTAAATTTATATACCCATTACTATCTGTAAAGCTATAAAGTGCGTGTGTATAAATAGTACGTCTTAACGCTCTATTGTATATCGGTTTATTTTTTTTAATTTCTTCACTTTCTTTTAATAATGCGGCTAACTCGCTACCCGTTTTTTCGTAAGTAACCGTATGTACAAAAGTTTGAATTTTTTTAGATTTTGAATTGCTGCCTGTAAAATGCTGCGTTAGTCGTTTTTTTATATTTTTACTTTTTCCTATGTATATAATATCTCCTTTTGCATTATGTATGTAATAGACACCAGTTTCAGTAGGTAAACTGCTTATAATATCTTTTAGGTTTGGTGCTATTTTAGATTTTTGCTCTATTTTTATGGCGTCTTTAATAATGGTTTTATCTAAATCTTTTTGCAATAGCATTTTAAATAATTTTACAGTAGCAACGGCATCACCATTAGCTCTATGCCTGTCTATAATAGGAATACCAAGTGCACGTGTTAACTTCCCTAAACTGTAAGACTCCATGCCAGGTATGAGTTGTTTTGAAAGCTCTACTGTACAAAGTGTTTTTCGCTTAAAAGGAAACCCTAAACGTTTAAATTCTGTTTTTAATATCCGATAATCAAAAGACGAATTGTGAGCAACGATAATGCAACCCTCTGTAATTTCTACAATGCGTTTTGCAACCTCATAAAATTTGGGGGCATTTTTTAGCATTTTAGAGTTGATACCTGTAAGATTAACCACAAAGGGCTGAATCTCGCGCTCAGGATTAACTAATGAAATAAATGTATCGGTAACCTTATGGCCATTAAACTGATGAATAGCAATCTCAGTGATGCCTTCTTCGTTAAATTTGCCACCTGTGGTTTCTATGTCTAGTATTGCGTAAATGGGTTATGGGTTTTAAAAAGTTTGAAAGTTAAAAAAGTTTATTTGTTTATGAGTTTAAGAATTGGGGAGTTTATTTTTAGTTACGCTTATCGGTATTATTAATAAAAAAGCGTTTCAATGTTTTTTATCAAACGATAAGCGAAGTTATTATTTTTATAGTATTAGATCTATACTGTGATAAACTACTTTTACTAATGTTATAAACCAAAACTAATTCCTAATCCCAAAAATACCACTACCTACTCTAACCATTGTGCTACCGCAATCTATGGCTAATGTATAATCGCCACTCATGCCCATAGAAATAGTTTGCAGTTTACAGTTTGTAGTTTGCAGTTTTGTTAATTCGGTAAAAGTAGATTTTAAATAGTTAAATTCAGTTTCAATTTGCATGGTGTTGTCTGTAAATGTTGCCATTCCCATTACACCAGTAATAGTTATGTTTTTTAAGTTTGAAAATTCTTCAGACTGTAATAGGCTAGAAGCATCATTTGCTGTCATACCGAATTTACTAGTTTCCTCAGCTATTTTAATTTGAAGTAAACAGTCTATAACTCTATCGTTATTTTTAGCTTGTTTATTAATTTCTTTCAATAATTTAAAACTATCTACACCATGTATTAAACTCACAAACTTAGCCATATATTTTACTTTATTTCGCTGAACATGCCCAATAAAATGCCATTGTATATCCTTTGGCATTTGCTCATGCTTTTCTACTAGCTCTTGGATTTTATTTTCTCCAAAAATACGCTGACCAGCATTATAAGCTTCCATTAAATCACTTACAGGTTTGGTTTTAGACACAGCAACTAAAGTAACGTGTTTTGGTAAGGTAGATTTTATGTTATAAAGATTTTGTTTGATAATCATTTTATAGATTGAAAATTATAATAATACGCAATTTAGTCTTTGTTGTAATATCTATAAGCGAAGCGGTCTTGGTTCTATTTAATATTCATAGATTGTAATACCGCTTCTCAATTTTGGTAAAATATACGTGCTTTTTGGTGGCATTTTTAGGCCTTGATCTGCAATTTGCTTTATTTGTGCAACGGTTGCTGGGCACATACCAAAACCAACTTTAAAATCACCATTATCTACACTACTTTTTATGGTTACCATTTCGTGTTGTCCATTTACATAAGAGATGCGATTGCTGTTTCGCAAATCCTCAATACCTAAGATAGGTTCTAAGATCGTTTTGTATAATATTTGTGCATCTAACTCGTCTAAAGCTGTCTTAAACTCATAATTAGTTTTTCGTAAGTATAATGAATAAAATTCGCCATCTAAGTACATACTAAAATGATGCGATTTTAAAGGTTTATAGGGTATTAAACCTCTGTTTTCTATTCGGAAATAAGTATCTAGCTTAATTAAAAACGCTTCTTTTGTTAATCCGTTTAAATCTGTAACAAGCCTATTAAACTCATGGATTACCAATTCTGATTCAGGAATTAAATACGACATAAAAAAGTTGTAATCTTCATTTCCGTTATGATTTGTGTTTTTTTCCTTTTCATCTTCAGATAATAAATAGGAAGACGCAGAGCGATGATGACCATCTGCAATATAGATGGTTTTTATGGTCTTAAACTCGTCTTCAATTTTAGTAACAGTAGCTGCATCATCTATTTTCCATAAGTAATGTGTATCTCGGTAAGTTGTTGTAAATTCAAACTCTGCAAAGTTATTTTGCGTCTGTTTTATAACCTCTGCAAGTGTAGCATTATCTGGGTATGTTAATAACACAGGTTCTGCGTTAAAACCTACCTGTTGTAAATAGGTTTTAAAATCTTGTTCTCGTTTTGCTAAGGTGTCTTCGTGTTTTTTTATGTTATTTTGTTTGTAATCTTCTGAGCTAGTTGCAGCAATAATACCATTAAACTCTTGCCCCAATCTATTTACAATTTTATAAACATAAAATGATGGTTTTTTATCTTTAACTAAAATACCTTCTTCTTTAAACTCTAAATACCTGTTTTTTACCAATTTGTAGCGTTCGTAACCTTTTACTTCTTGGTCGTATTTGTAACCCGGATTAATAATATGCAAAAAACTATACGGATTGTACTCCATACGAGAGTTACGCTCATTATCTGTATAACTTTGATACGATCGTGTGGCTACTAAACCAACAGTAGCTCTTGTAGGTTTTACGGCTTTAAATGGAATTATTTTTGGCATCTGTTTTGGTTAATGTCATTGCTAACTTTTAGTATAAAAAAGTGTGGCAATCTTTTATATGAATAGGTTTAAATTTATGAGATTGCCACGTTCTTGGTCATTGCAATGACATACTTATTTTGTATTACAAAAACTGCTCAGCTACCTTTTCTGCTTTTCTACTTTGAGAGTAATCGTAAAAACCTTCACCAGATTTTACTCCTAATTTACCTGCATTTACCATATTTACTAATAATGGGCAAGGCGCATATTTTGGATTTTTAAACCCGTTGTACATTACATTTAGTATAGATAAACACACATCTAAACCAATAAAATCTGCTAATTGTAGTGGTCCCATTGGGTGTGCCATTCCTAATTTCATAACAGTATCAATTTCTGCAACACCTGCAACACCATTGTATAATGTTTCTATAGATTCGTTTAGCATTGGCATTAAAATACGGTTGGCAACAAAACCAGGATAATCATTAACTTCGGTAGGTATTTTGCCCAAAGTTTTAGATAATTCCATAATGGTATGAGTTACTTCATCACTTGTTGTATAACCTCTAATAATCTCTACCAATTTCATAATTGGTACTGGGTTCATAAAGTGCATGCCAATAACCAGTTGTGGTCGTGAGGTTACAGCCGCAATTTCTGTAATTGAAATTGAAGATGTATTGGTTGCCAAAATGGTATCTTCTGGGCAAGCTTCATCTAATTGTTTAAAAATTTTTAGCTTTAAATCTAGGTTTTCTGTTGCCGCTTCAATAACTAAACTGGCATACTCAACACCTTCGGTAATGCTGGTATGGCATGTTATATTTTTTAAAGTTTCTGTTTTGTCTGCTGCTGTAATTTTTTCTTTAGCTACCATTCTGTCTAAATTTTTAGTAATGGTTGCAACACCTTTTTGTAAAGATGTTTCGCTAATATCTATAAGTTGTACTTTAAATCCTGCCTGAGCAAATGTATGCGCAATGCCGTTACCCATTGTGCCTGCTCCAATTACTGCTATGTTTTTCATATTAAAATAGGTTAAAAAAGTTTATGATTTTGTTTTGCTAAACTAAAACTGATTTATAATCATTGTTGCCACACGCAAAGCCTCAGTACCATCATGAAGTGTTACTATTGGCTTTGTATTATTATTTATGGCATCTGCAAATGTTTCTAGCTCATCTAAAATGGCATTGTTAGTTTCTACTTCAGGATTGTCAAAATAGATTTGCTTTTTTATTCCCTCGGCATTTTGAAGTATCATATCAAAATCTCCAGGTATTTTTGGTGCATCTTTCATTTTTACTACCTCACATTTTTTTTCTAAAAAATCGACTGAGATATAGGCATCTTTCTGAAAAAATCGTGTTTTACGCATGTTTTTTAACGAAATACGACTGGCAGTTAAATTGGCAACACAGCCATTTTTAAACTCTATACGTGCATTGGCAATATCTGGTGTATCACTAACCACAGAAACTCCACTTGCCGAAATATGTTTTACAGGCGAATTTACCACGCTGAGAATTATATCAATATCGTGTATCATTAAATCTAAAACCACAGGGACATCTGTACCACGTGGATTAAATTCTGCCAAACGATGACATTCTATAAACATAGGGTTTTCAATCTTATTTTTAACACTTATAAAAGCAGGGTTAAAACGCTCTACATGCCCAACTTGCCCTTTTACTCCGTGTTCTGCAACAAGAGCTCTTATGGTTTCGGCTTCTTCAACCGTATTAGTTATTGGTTTTTCTATAAATATATGTTTCCCTTTTTTTATGGCTTGTTTGGCGCAATCGTAATGCGATAATGTTGGAGTAACAATATCAACAACTTCTACAGCATCTATTAAAGCATCTATAGTATCAAAGTACGTGTACCCAAACTCTTCTACAATACGTTCTGCATTTTTTGCATCAGCATCATAGAAACCAACTAGGTTATATTTATGAGATTGATTAAGTAATCTAAGATGAATTTTACCGAGGTGACCAGCACCCAAAACACCAACGTTTAGCATGTTATTTAGTTTGTAACAAAAATAGTCGTTTTCATTCAGAAATTTATAAAAGTAGATGCAAAATACTAGTAATTTGATATTATGGGGTTGGATTATTGGATAGTTAGATGATTAGATTTTTGGATAGTTTGCTTTTTTGAAGTTTGGGGTTATGAAGTTTGAAGTTTGATTTTTATTGACTTTAAATTAGGGATAGAATTTGTTTTTTTAGTTTGAAATTAACGATGCTTTTTTCAGCTTTACTAATAAAATTGAAGGCATAGAAATTGAAGTTTGAAATTTTTTAAAGTATTTTTACCTAAACTAAACTATACTTTTGAAAGATTCTTTTAAGCATAAAGGTTTGCGCCAAAAACTTGTTGAAACACTTGTTAATAAGGGCATAAAAAATGAGCAGGTTTTAAATGCTATTAGTAAAATACCGAGACATTTATTTATGGATTCTGGTTTTTTAGACCATGCTTATGTAGATAAAGCATTTCCAATAGGCGCAGACCAAACGATTTCTCAACCTTATACTGTAGCGTTTCAGTCAGAATTATTACACGTACACCCCAATGATAAAATTTTAGAAATTGGTACAGGCAGTGGTTACCAAACCGCTGTTTTATTAGAGCTTGGTGCAAAAGTTTATAGTATTGAGCGGCAGCAAGAGTTGTTTAAAAAAACGTCTAAATTTTTACCCAAATTAGGTTACAGAGCCAAGAAATTTGTTTTTGGAGATGGCTATAAAGGCTTACCAGAAGAAGCTCCTTTTAACAGTATTATTGTTACAGCAGGTGCGCCGTTTGTACCAAAACCTTTGCTAAGCCAATTGGCTATAGGTGGCCGCTTAGTTATACCAGTAGGCGATGATGTGCAAATTATGACTTTATTTATTAGAAATAGTGCAAAAGATTTTGAAAAACACGAGTTTGGTGAGTTTCGATTTGTGCCTTTGCTTGAGGATAAAAATTAGTAGAAGTTTTTTAAGTGCTAGAGTTTTTAAAGTTTTAAAGTTGAAAAGTTTTAAAGTAAGAAAGTTGGAAAGTATGATTTTTGTATTTTTTGAGTTTTAAAGTTGGAAAGTATTCGTTAAAATTTTGGTTTTAAAGTTTAATTTT